>CANEHP010000005.1 GCA_947427325.1 uncultured Clostridia bacterium
CTCGACAAAATTTGCTCGAAAACCTGCGCACCATTCCTATGAGAACAAGTTCTAAATATTTTTTGCGGAAAAGGCAAATGGTAAATATTTTTTACTTGTATATTGCTTTTTTCTGCCGTTAAAACAAAATGTACATTTTCCTCCTCCCCTTGCTAAATCCCAAAAAAAGTAGTATAATATATAATCAGAAAAATATACCAATTCAAGGCGGCTATGAAAATACAGCCGCCAATAAGCAAAGCAACCGCATCGGAGAAAATATGATAAATGTACTTACCTCGGGAGAAAGCGCTCAATATATAATCGTCCAGGTTTTTGTGTTTTTGATCGTAATGCTGGTATCCCTTCCTCTGCACGAATACGCCCATGGAGCAGCCGCAAAGCTTTTGGGCGACGATACCGCAGAAAACAGCGGCAGACTCACTCTTAATCCCCTTGCCCACTTGGACGGAATGGGTACGCTTGCCATGCTGCTTTTTGGAATAGGCTGGGCAAGACCTATTCCCATAAACCCTTCAAAATGCACTAAGGTAAAGCCCAAAGCCGCAATGGCAATTACCGCCCTTGCAGGTCCCCTGACCAATCTTATTTTAGGCTTTATATCCGTGGTAATTATGCAATTTATTTTTTATGACAATTACAATATTATAACGTCCGAAAAAGAATCCCCGGAGCTGTATCTCCTTTATGCCGCCGAATCGGTGGCGAATATTAACGTTTACCTTGCGGTGTTTAACTTGCTGCCCATTCCGCCCTTTGACGGTTCAAGAATTTTCCTGTCCTTTCTGCCCACCAAGCTTTATTTTAAGGTAATGAAATACGAGAGAGTTATAATGGGCATAATTATGATCCTGCTGCTTTTCGGAATACTTTCCCTGCCGCTGAGATCTCTTTCAAACGCAATAATGGGCGGAATGATCGATATAACGGGCTTTGTCAAAAATTTCTTTTACTGATTTCTTTTACTGATTTCTTTTATTTCTTTTACTGATATTAAGAAAATAAGAAGATATTAAAAAATTAAGAAGATATTAGAAAAAAAGAACTTGCTCAAATAATAACCGTAAAATTCTTGCTTATAATGCCGATATTGTTTTGTTACGGCGCAAAACGCAGTTAAAAAAAGCATTGCACCCAAAACTGCTAAGGGGTCGGTATAAAACGGCATAACCGAAAAAAGGAAAGGAGGGAACGGCGTTCCTATGACTGAAAATACCGAGGTTACGGAAATCGGCGAAAGTGCGGAAAGCGCCGGGGAATTAAACAGCGAGGCGGAAATAACCCCGCTGCACGCCGTCCCCGACTTTAAGCTGCCTGTTTTCGAAGGACCGCTGGATCTTATGCTTACCCTTATCCAAAAGCATAAGCTGAATATAAGAGATATTGAGATTTCCGTACTTCTGGAGCAGTTTCTGCTGTATCTTGACCAAATGCAGCAGGCGGACATCGAAGTAGCGGGAGAATTTTTGGAAATGGCTGCCCACCTTATTCTGATAAAATCCTCCGCATTGCTGCCAAAGCATGAAGCCGAACAGCTTAAAAAGGAATTAGAGGGCGTTCTTATAGAATACGCCATGGCAAAGGCTATTGCGGAAAAGCTGAAAACACGGTGGACAGGCTCGGATATTTTTGTAAGAGAGCCAATGAATATTCCCATTGATACCGTATACCGCCGCAGGCATGACGTGTACGAGCTGTACGGCGCAGTTGCCGCAATGACCGAAAGAATAAGGGTGACAAGGTTTAACTCCCGCCCCCTTTCCCTTAAGCCCGTTGTGGCAAAAAGCTATGTAAGCGTGTTCACCAAGGTGGTGTACGTTCTCAAACGTATCAGCAGGGCGGAAAAAATAGAGGTAAAATCTCTTTATAAGGGACAAACCCGATCGGAGCAGGTGGCGACCTTTCTTGCTCTTTTGGAGCTTTCCAAGCACGGAAGAGTAAGCTTTTCCGAAGACAACAGCTATTTGTTCAAAAGCCCTGCTTAGTATTCCTCTTTGAAAGGATTTTTTTATGGAGCTTAACGAAGGAATTGCCGTTATTGAGGCAATTATGTTTGCTTACGGAGAGCCGATAAGCATAGACAAATTGGCGGAAGCCTCGCAGATCGACAGGGATACAACCGCAAAGCTGGTAAATCAGCTTGAAAGACGGTATAATGTTCAGGGCAGCGGTCTGCGTATCATAAGACTTAACAATACCTTTCAGATATCCACCCGACCCGAAGCCGCACCGTACGTTAAGGCGGCGCTGGATAATTATCGGCAAACTCCTCTTTCGCAAGCGGCTATGGAGTGTCTTGCCATCATCGCCTATAATCAGCCCGTAACAAAAGGCTTTGTTGAGCAAATCAGAGGTATAGACAGCAGCAGTGTTGTCAACACTTTAGTTGACAGAGGCTTGGTTGAAGAAGCGGGACGGCTGGAGCTGCCGGGCAGACCTGTGGCCTACCGCACCACCGATACGTTTTTGCGCTGCTTCGGTATAGCAAGCTTAGCCGATCTGCCGCCGCTGCCCACGGCAGAGGGACAGATGAGCCTGGACGAAATGGATCAGCAGGAAATAGACAGCTTTGGGGAACAGTTGGCGGAACAGGTCAATGTTGACGGCGACGAATAATAAGCCGAGCTTAAAGGATTTAAAGGATTTATACAGATGCTTTAAGGGCTGAGCTTTATGTGAACACGCTCTAACACAGAAATTTGAAAGGGGGGCGGCAATGCCGGCGATTATATTTATTTGCGTCTTAATATTTTTTATCGTATATTTTTTAGCCTCCTTTGTTAAAATCGAGCTGGAATATGACGCCGATTTTTTTGTTAAGGTAAAATATTTGTGCTTTACCCTTTTTATGACGCCCAAATCCAAAAGAATGCTGAAAAAGGAAAAGAAAAAAGAGGAAAAGGAAAGGAAAAAACGGGAAAGGCTGCTGATAAAAAGGGAAAAGCTGAGAAAAAAACGGGAAAAAGGACAGCATCTTAAGGGAAAAAAGCCCGAGCAGCCAAAAAACAGCGGCAATAAAACAGCAATTCCCGAAAAATGTTCAGATAAAGAGCAAAGTGTGAAAATTCAAAAGCTTTCCGACAAAAGTCAAAATTCATCGGGCGGCAAAAAGAAAGAACCTCAAAAATCCCATGAAAAGGACAAGCCCAAGCCGAAACCCGAAACGATAATAGGCTGTATAAAAGCGGCTAAACCCTATGTTAAAAGACTTTTTAAGAAAATCAGATTTTACGATATTTTCAGCGAGATAGTCGTGGGCGGCGACGATGCGGCAAAAACGGCAATCGCCTATGGCGTACATTGCGCCGCCGTATACGGTTTGGTGAGTTTTTTAAAAAATACTGTAAGTTTTAAGGAAAAGAAAATTGACATAAAGGCGAATTTTGACCTTGAAAAAACCGACTATTACTTTTACGGAAAAGTAAAGCTGCGGCTATCCACGCTTTTATACTGCGCTGTTTGGGGCTTCTTTGCCGTAAAGAAGGCTATGTCGGAAGATCAAAGCCAAAAGGGCAATGTTAAGGACTCAAAGGGCGCACCCAAAAAAGCGGCATAATCTTTTACAATTTGTTAAATTTATTGTCATAAATACAACAGGCAATAATATATATACGATTTTATCGTCAAAGACAAGCGGCTTGCCGCATACAAGAAAGGAAAAAATATTATGGCAGAACATCTTGAAGGACTTATGAGCACCTCTATGGAAAAGATACGGGAGCTGGTGGATGTAAACACCATCATAGGCGATCCCGTAAACTCCCCCGACGGCACGATTATTATCCCTGTTTCAAAGGTTTCCTTCGGCTTTGTTTCGGGCGGCTCCGATATTCCCTC
Source organism: uncultured Clostridia bacterium (assembly GCA_947427325.1). GTDB lineage: Bacteria > Bacillota > Clostridia > Oscillospirales > Ruminococcaceae > Ruminiclostridium_E. The sequence goes on from CANEHP010000005.1 coordinate 3,838, forward strand.
CACAGTACAAAAGGAGGTTTTTGCGGGCGGCTCGGGCGCAGGCATCACCATTAAGCCACAGGCGTTTATCGTTATCAAAACCGACGGCGACGTGAAAATGCTTGAATTAGGCTCAAAGGAAAGCCCCTTGGATACCGTTATTGAAAATGTTCCGGGCATTGTAAGCAAGGTTAAGGATATTTTCGGCAAGGATAAAAAGGCCGATGAAGCTGCGCCGGAAGAAGAATAGAGGAAGAACGGAGGAAGAACAGAGAAGGAACAGAGAAAGAACAGAGAAACAATAACGCTTAATTTAATCATTACCGCCCGTTTTTTTGCATAGAATGGTTGTACAAAGCAAAAAGGACGGGCGGTTGTATGAAAAAATATATTAAATCTTCTTTTATCTTTATTTTGGGGGCAATTACGCTGTTTTGCGCTGCGCCCCGCTCTTATGCCGAGGACAATACCGAGCCCGGCGTTTCCGCCGCAGGGGCTGTTCTCATAAACGCAGACACAGGAACAATCATTTATGAACATAATGCATATGAGCAAAGGGCGATGGCAAGCACCACCAAAATTATGACGGCTCTACTAACGGCGGAAGCGGGAAATCTTGACGAAAGATTTACCGCCGACAGCTATGCCATAAAGGTGGAAGGCACTTCCATGGGCTTGCGGGAGGGCGATATCGTCACCCGCAGGGCGCTGCTTTACGGTATGCTTCTGCCATCGGGAAACGATGCGGCAAATGCGGCGGCGGTAAGCGTATCCGGCTCTATGGGCGAATTTGTAAAGCTTATGAACAAAAAGGCGGCGGAGCTCGGCTTAAAGGATACTCATTTTGCCAACCCCTCGGGACTTGACGCACAGGGGCATTATACCACCGCCTACGATTTGGCTATGCTTACAAGGGCGGCCTTGCAGAACCCTGTTTTTGCGGAAATATGCAAGTGCGCCAGCGCAAGAGTGGAATACGGAAATCCGCCCTATATGCGCACTCTTTCAAATTCCAACAAAATGCTTTGGCAGTACGACGGCTGTATCGGAGTGAAAACCGGCTTTACCGATAACGCCAGACGCTGTCTTGTTTCCGCTGCGGAGAAAAACGGGGTTACCCTGATAGCGGTAACCCTGTCCGACGCAAACGATTGGGTCGATCACACAAATATGCTGAACTACGGCTTTACAAGGGTTCACCCCTCGGAGATCGTACTGCCCTCTCCCATATACGTTACTGTTGTGGGCGGATATGAACAGCAGGTTCAGCTTGTGCTTGCAGACAAAATAACTCTGCCCCTATCGGAGAACGAGGAGCAGACGCTGTCGATACAGGTAAACTCCGAGCCTTTTCTCTATGCGGGCTTTGAAAAGGGAAGAACGGCGGGTAAAGCCTGCATATATTTAAACAACGAGTATATTTGCTGTACCGAGCTGATAACCGACAGAGGGGCGGCGGCTGATACCGAAATCGGTTTTTGGGAAAGGCTGTGGTGTTGGTTAAGGAGAGTATTTTCTTAATACGGCTTCGTGCTTTTAATACTAATCCCTTTTAAAACTGTCGGATTAGAGCGTGTTCACATAAAATCAGTATGGTGCAATCACTTTTTAAACTGTGGGTATTACGTCTGTGAGTATTACGTCAGTTTAAAAAGGGATTGGTATAAAACTAATTTCAAGCCCCTTGCCCCTGTGTGAGGCGGGGGTGTTTTTGCCAATTTTCTTAAAATCCTCAATGTAAAAGCATTTTTACATCGTTTTTTTACAATGACAAACCCGTTTGATAGACAGCAGGCCATAAAAAAATTATAATGTAGATAAAGAAAAGCAAAAAACAGGAGGGCAAAAAATGGTAATAGGCGTTCAAATTAAAAAGGCTCGCTTAAACGCCGGGTTTACCCAAGAACAGGCGGCGGAGGTTCTCGGAGTAAGCAGGCAGACCATATCTAACTGGGAGAACGAAAAAACTCTTCCCGACATTATCAGCGTAGTAAAAATGAGCGACCTGTATAATATCAGTCTTGACCTTCTGCTGAAAGGGGGAGAACCAATGTCCGATTATCTGAATTATTTACAGGACTGCACCGATGTGGTGAAAAGCAATAAAAATTTATCAAAGCTTATACTTATTCTCGTTTCTTTTGTAATCTGGTCGTTCTCACTGATCGTATTCTGGTTTATTATGGATTCGGGAGACGCTTTGGGCTACAGTGTAATTTTTTTCGTGGGTCTGATTCCCATAAATATGTTTGTTTTTTCTTTAATAACGGGCATCAATGATTTTTGGGGCAGATGGAAATGGCTTTCCGTTCCTGTTTGAGGTATTATGTATATGCTTTTGGAATATGCCACCTTTAGTGCGAAAAATATGATTACTTTTGAAAAAGTAAATATGCCATATTTTGATCTTCTTATTGCAGGTGCGGCGATTTCATTTTTCGGACTGATATTGGGAAAAGGAATTTTGCTTTTAAAAAGAAAACTTCGCTTAAAAAGAGATACTGCGGTTTCGGAGCGAAAAATTTGATTTTTCTAAGCTGCTTATATTTTATATTAGAGCGTGTTCACATAAAATCAGTATGCAGATTTTCGTACATAATTTTGTTGCCTGCAAGGCAAAATTTGCCGAAAAGATGCATGCTGAGCTTTATGTGAACACGCTCTAATTCTCGTCTAAAAACAGACAAAGATTTGCGAAAATCAGACCGCAAAGATTGTTTAATTTTAGACGAGAATTAGTATAAACGGGCTTTTAAGAAAAATATCAAAACTTAAGCTCATCAAGCGTAACAACGCCTTCATTGTTATAAACCTTATCCAGCAGCTCATCGGAAGTATATTTACCCGTAAGCCTTCCGTCGCCGTCAATAAGACATTCCCCCTTATCAAGAGCAAAATAAAGCCATAAAGCGTTATCCTGCGCCATAATATCGGGGTCGGGAGCCGTAAGGCAGTGAGTCATGGCGGTAGCTCTTGAAGACCTGTAGTAAATCGTACCCATAAATCTTCCGTTTCCGCTGTCTCCCGTGGTATTGTATATATTTTCTCCCACAATATCCACATACTCGTCTCCGGGAAAATAATCCGCAGAGCCGCCGTTCCATACCCAGATAATATTGTTCAGCCCGTAAAAACCGTTAAACCGATTAACCATGGTTTTCCAAAGCCAGCGATAGCTTTCGGCGCTGCTCCACCAATAGCCGCCCTTGCCGCCGTCGGAGAGGGGAGAAAAAAGCACGGTAACATTTTCCTCCTGCAATTCTTTAAGAAAGGCAGCCGCATTATCCAAATCCTGCATAAGCCTGAAGCATTCCCTTGAAATATCCCCGCTGCCGTAAAGGGATTCTATGGTATCCATTGAAGCTTCCGAAATATCTATATTTGTCTGAACCTTTGAAAAATCAAAATCGGTAAGCAGGGACAGATAGTGGCTTTTATCCGAGGGAGCGTACCAATTCCAGCCGTAAGCCGCCAAGCCTCCCATTTTGCCCCACTCCTTAGCCAGCTCCAGCTCCTTTTCCCTTTCGTCATAGTCGGGGCTTTTCTCCTGCGTGCAGCTTAAATCCCCCTGCCTTATGGCGGGAAGTCTGCCTGTCAGATTATATATGGCGGCAATTTCCGCATTTGTGCCGGCCGTTACCTTTTGTCCCGAAAGAGTTTTTTTGCCGTAAAATTCCGACAGCATTCCCATAGCCTTAATAGTCTTGTTGCTTGCATTGGGATTTATGGGAGCGTTGCTCATTACATAAAAACCGTTGCTCACGCTTCTGCCCTTTTCTATTTTCACCATATCCATATAAGCCATACCCGAAACGGATTGGAGAACTATGGTGTTATCGCCTTTTTTGAGGTAAATTCCCTCAACGGTAAAAGGAGTAAAGGCGGTTATGTCCTTTTGGTAGATAACGCCCTTTGAAACGCCGTCAAAGGTTTCGTAGCCTTCCTCCGAAACTATCCTGTTTCCGCCCACGATTACGTTTACCCCCGTATCGAATGCGCACATATAAAGGGTAAGCTTATAGTATTGAGTCGAGGGAGCATGAACCGTAAAAACAGCATATTGGTGAGTGTCTATCTGTATATAGCCCGTACCCTCATAGCCCATTAAGTAGGTGTGCCTTTCGTTGTCGCATACTTCTTCAAGCTGAATGGTTTCCGAAAAGCTTTCCTCGTTTATATTGACTTCCTTTACCTGATACTTGTCGGGAACAGACTTGTCATCTGCTTCCGTTTCGGAGGGATTTTCCGTAATCTGTGCAGAGCCTGTGCCGGTGCTGTTTGCTATAGGGGGAGTATCATACTTGATTTGGGTGCAGCCGACCGATAAAAGGCAGGTCAAAGCCGCTGCTGCGGCAAGTATTGTTCTTTTTTTCATAATATGGTTTTTTCCTGTCATCTTAATCCTTCCAGCGGGCTATTGCATTATCGCCCTCATGAAGCTCCTCGCCGAAGCTTATTTCCTTGCCGTTTAAGGTAAGCTCAACGCCTCGTCCGCCGGGGTTTTTGGTATCCAAGTCGGCATAAGTCATCAATTCTAAGAACGTATGAAGCTCCCCGTCGTTTTTCTCGGGCAGGGTTATGGGCGAGCCGTTAAGGGTAAGGGTTATCGGCGGGATATACCCTTCGCTTACCCCGTAAATTTCTGCGTTCGTATTTTTAGCCTTAGCAGAATTAAGGTTTTGGGCAATCACGCCGCTGCCCTCCGCCGTTTCTGCTCCTGTTACGGCGTTATCCGAGCCGTCACTTTCCTGTCGGGCGGAATAAGCGATTCCCGCCGGCTGTTCCGCCCTTAAGCCTGCCGCTTCAGTTTGCTTCGGGGCGGGTGCGGGCGGCTGCATTACGGCGGGCTGCTGCACTACGGAAGAAGTCGCAGCCTTTGCGCCCTGTACGGGCTTTACAAACGGCTGACCGCCTAAATCGGCTTTTTGTAAAGCCCGGTTGAAGTCCGAAGCGGCAAGGGTGTTAATGGTTCTGATTTCGCTCTCCCCGTTATCGCCGCTTATGCCGTTTACCGCCTGTATTTTTCTGTTGATTTCCTCAATACTGCTTGAAACAGCCTGTTCCTTCGATACTGCGCCTATTCCCGCAGCGGAAGGGATAACCTTAATGGTAACGGAGTCGCCGTCGCAAAGGACATAGCTCTGCTCCGCCCCATTTCCGTTTACCGCAAATCCCTCGGAATATTCTATACCCACGGATTCGAGCAAATCTCCTAAGGTAAGAATACCTCCCGTAACGATATTGTCAAGGGGCTGTATCTCATAATCGGGCTTTTGGGGCTTTCCGTTTACCGAAACCTCTAAGCCGAATTTATACCGCTTGCTGCCAAAGGTAACGTATCCCGAATTGTACTTGCTGTAATCAATTTCATTTTGCAGCGTGGTATGGGCGTTTTCGCCGTTTTTGGCGGGAATTAGGGTAACCTTGTCCCCCTGTGTGACAATGGTGGTAAGACCTGCATTTTTTCCGTTTACCATTATCTCCGCCGAAGTCATCATAGTACCCTTGCGGAAGATCTTGTTGCCGTTAAGGGTAAAGGTAAGCCCCTGACCCGAATGTCCCATAATTTCCGCCGCTTTAAAGCCCGCCGCCGACAGAAGCTGAAACACCGTAAGCTTTTTGGTGTCGAAAACTCTTACCTTTTTGTCGTTTACAGTGATAACGGAAAAGTCGTAGCCCCTGTCGTTTAAAGCAGTTACGCCTATGCCTATGGGAGTTATATATTCCGCTCCCATTTTAAAGCCTCCCACATCTACGCCTCGGGCAAATTCGCCGCTGCCCACCGCAACCCTGTCCTCGTCTATATCCAGCTTATCCGCCACTAAGGTGGTAAGTCCCTTTATAAGGCTTCCTCCGCCTACAAGGAAAACCGCCTGAGGAGAGCCGCCGTTTATCTTAAGTATTGCATTGCATATCGTTCCCGCCAAATTATCCATGCTTGACAGAATGCTTTCTATAAAATCCTCCTGTGTAATGGTATGCTTAATGCCGAAAATGTCCTTATATGTAATATCGTCTCCCGAATCTGCGTCGTACTTCATTTGCTCCGCTGCGGCAAAGTCCACAAGATAATTTTTGATGACCTCCTCGGTTATCTCGTCCCCTGCCACGGTAGCCATAGCGTAGGCGATAATTGCGCCGTCCTTGGAAATGGCAATATCCGAAGTTCCCGCTCCGATATCCACAAGGGCAATATTTATAAGCCTTATTTCGGGCGGAATTATCACGTTCATGGCGGCAATAGGCTCAAGGGTAAGGCTCTGCACCTCTAACCTGTTAAGCTCCATAACCGAGTACAAGCCCTCTACCACAATACCGGGGAGAAAAGCCACCACCATATTTATCTGTGCCTTTTGCCCCTTATGACCCGTTAAGGAAATCATTTTGTAATCGTCAAGGAAATAGCTTACCACATTATGACCTACACAGTAAAAGAGAGTGCCCATGTCCTTGGTTTCCTCATCTAACTGCGCTTGGGCAAGAGAAATGGTTTCCATCTCCATGGAAGCCACCATTTCCTCGGTGACTATCTCGCTGTCGGAAATGTCAAATTCCTTTGAAACGTTTACGGTTCTCAAAGCGCGTCCTGCGGCGGCAATACAGGCTCTTTGCAGAGTGCAGCCGATTTTCGCCTCAAGCTGTGCTTTTACCTCGCCTACGATTTTAGCCACCTGCTTAATGTCCTCTACCTGCCCGTCAACCATGGCACGACGTGTATGGGGCTGTGAAACACATTCCGTAATTTTAAAATTATCTCCGTCTCTTTCGCCTATAATGCCCACGACGGTGCGTGTTCCTATATCAAGGGCAAAAATTCTGTCCCCTTGTTCGGGAGCGGCGGCTTTTTTGCCGTTTCTTTTTAAAATTTGCTCAATGTCCATAAAAAAATCTCCTGTATCAGTGGAAGTAGAATAGGGCAATACCGTAAAATTATGTGCGCCGCCTTTAGCCGATAGGGCGTAACGGACAGCGAAATTATGTTGGAAATTTTATCATCGGAGCTTGCGGTAAAATCTGTGAGAATAAATTCTGCGAAAAAAGCTCTCTGAAAATAAACTTTGCGAAAATAAACTCTATGAAAATAAACTCTGCGAAAATAAACTCTGCGAAAATAAGCTCTATGAAAAAAAGCTCTATGAAAATAAACTTTGCGAAAATAAGCTCTATGAAAAAAAGCTCTATGGTTTAATTAACTTATCAAAGGTCTGTTTCTTAAGATATTCCCTGACCATATCCGAAACCCCCGCAAAAACCTGTCTGTAATTGCAGGGCAGTCCGTCCGCACTGCAATTACAGCTGTATTCCTCGGAAAGGCAGCGGCTGAACCGATATTCTCCTTCGACTATTTCGATTACATCGTAAAGGGATATCTCTTTTACGGGCTTAATTAAGCGATAGCCTCCGTATACGCCCTTATAGCTTTTAACAAGACCGCCGCTTACTAATTTACGCAGTATTTTAAGGGCAAATCTTAAGGGTACATCGGTGCTTTCCGAAATTGTTCCGGCGTCTATGCAGCTTTTAATCCCATTGTCGTCTTTTAAAGATTCCCTGCCCAATGTATCGACGATTCTTATAGCATAGTCCGTTTCAAGTGTAATGTGCATTTATATTCCTTTCAAGTATCCCTTGGGGTAATATGTACAAAGGACTCCGTAAAAAACCAAACAGCCCTTAATCCAAAAAGTCCTTTAATTTCTTGCTGCGTGACGGATGGCGAAGCTTGCGGAGCGCCTTTGCTTCTATTTGCCTTATACGCTCCCTGGTAACCTCAAATCTTTGTCCCACTTCCTCAAGAGTTCTGGGGCGCCCGTCCTCCAAGCCGAATCTCAGGCGCAGCACCTTTTCTTCACGCTCGGTAAGCGTACCCAGCACCTCGTCAAGCTGCTCCTTTAAAAGGGAAAGGGAAGCCACCTCGGCAGGCGCAGGCGCAAGCTCGTCGGGGATAAAATCACCCAAATGGCTGTCCTCCTCTTCGCCGATAGGAGTTTCGAGAGAAACGGGATCCTGACTTATGCGTATGATCTCCCTTACACGCTCCACGGGCATATTAAGCTCGTTGGCAATTTCCTCCACGCTCGGCTCGTGTCCGTTTTTGTGGAGCAGCTGACTTGAAACCTTCTTTACCTTTGTAATGGTTTCAACCATGTGTACGGGAATACGAATGGTTCTCGCCTGATCCGCAATAGCGCGGGTAATGGCCTGTCTTATCCACCAGGTTGCATAGGTGGAGAACTTGTAGCCCTTGCGGTAGTCGAACTTTTCCACCGCCTTCAGCAGTCCCATATTGCCCTCCTGAATAAGGTCGAGAAACTGCATACCTCTTCCCACATATCTTTTGGCAATGCTGACAACAAGGCGCAGGTTAGCCTCGGTAAGCCTTTTTCTCGCAAACTGATCCCCCTGGCTTTTGCGCATGGCAAGGGCGATTTCCTCCTCCGCAGTAAGCAGGGGAACAACTCCGATTTCCTTAAGATAGATCTTAACGGGATCGTCAATGGTAATGCCCTCGGTGGAAAGAGCCAGATCCAAATCGTCCTCTCCGGTAAACTCAAGGGCGGTATCAAGGTCCTCGTCGGTTATAAAATCGTCCACGATGTCGATATTATTGGTTTCAAAATCGTCGTAAAGCCTATTGATCTGCTCCACATCAAAATTCATATCCTCAAGGACGTCGTTGATTTCCTTTGTGGTAAGCTTCCCTTCCTTTTTTCCCCGCTCTAAAAGCTCGGTTACAGTGTTTTTTCCGTTTTCAGCCATTTTTTTACTTCCTTTATTCTGTTTTTGCCCCGGGTGGTTGTCACCCGTTTATTTTTTTATTTTCGCAGCTTCTTAACCGCCGATCTTTTTTCTTATCAGTTCCATTTCCTTCAGCATTTCCTCCTCGGAAAGCTCCGAGGGCTTTTTTCCTCCGTACCTGTCACGGTGATTTTCCAAAACTCTTATATATTCCTCAAGTCTTTCCTTTTGATAAGGCAAAAGGTTGTTTTCATTGATTATACCCGTTATTTTTCCCATTTCCTGTGCGGAAAATTCATCGCCGAGAGAGGATAAATCAACGCTTATTCCGTTTTTTATACGCCTTGCCGTTCCTTGATACAATTTTTGACAAAATTCGTTGCTAAAATCATTTTCGGTAATTCTTTTCTCGATTTTCGGCAGCAAATCGGGGGAATGCATCATAAAGGCGATAATTCCCCGCTGCGCCTTTTCCTGCGGGGAAAGCTGCGAAGAAGGAACAAAGCCGTCCCTCGGTTTTTTCGGCGGATTTATCAATTCCTTGGCTTCGTTTTTTCTCGCCGTATATGCAAGAATTTTCCTTTTTTCCTCTACCGCTTTTTCAATTTCACCTGCGCTTAATCCGCACAGCTTTGCGGTATCGTTTATGTAAACCATTCGGTCTATTTTATTGTTAATGGCAGCCAGCAAATTTACCGCCTTTTTCAGATATGAGGACTTTCCTTCGGGGGCGTCCATATCAAGCCCGACGGCAAGCTTTTTCAGCTCAAAGCTTATTGCTCCTCCCGACTTTTCCAAAAGCAGCCTGAATCCGTCGGCTCCGTATTTTTTTACATATTCGTCGGGATCTTTAGCGCCGCTCATCTGCAAAACCCTTGCTTCAATGCCCGCTTCGCCCAAAAGGTTTATAGCCTTCATGGTGGCTTTTTGCCCTGCCCCGTCACTGTCATAGCTTATAACGACCTCCTCGCAGTATTGCCGCATAAGCCTTGCCTGTTCGGGAGTGATGGCAGTTCCCAAGGTAGCCACGGCGTTGTCAAAGCCCGCTTGATTAAGGCTGATAACGTCCATGTAGCCCTCGCACAAAATTAGATATTTTTCCTTTGTGTTTTTGGCGAAATTAAGACTAAAAAGGCTGTTTCTTTTATGAAACACAAGAGTTTCATCGCTGTTAAGGTATTTTGCGGGAGCGTCAGGCTCAAGGGTTCGGCCTCCGAAGCCTATAATATTGCCCCTTCTGTCAATTATGGGAAACATAACCCTGTTACGGAATTTATCGTAGCTGTGACTGTCCTTTTTTGCAAGCAGAGCGGCGTCCAGCAGCTCCTGCTCGGTATAGCCCTCGGACAGCATATATTTTTTCAGGGTATCCCAGCTGTCGGGGACGTAGCCCAAGCCGTATTTTCTTATTGTATTTCCGCTAAGCTGTCTTTGCTGCAAATACCGCCGCCCGGGAAGACCCTTTTCCGAAATAAGGATATCTCTGAAAAATCTTGCCGCCCGCCTGTTGATCTCCAGCATCCGCTGTTTAGCCTCAGCTCTTTTGTCAAAGGAATCCTCGGGCATGGGAATATTTGCCCTTTGCGCCAAAAACTTAACGCTTTCCAAATAATCAAGGTGTTCGATAAGCCTGATAAAGTTGATCACGTCTCCCCCTGCGCCGCAGCCGAAGCAGTAAAAGCTCTGCGTATCGGTGTAAATATGACAGGAGGGAGTTTTTTCGGAATGGAAGGGACACAGGCAAACGCTGTCCCGTCCCGCTCTCTTTAGTGAAATATAGGAGGAAATAACAGAGGTGATCTCGTTAGCGTCACGAACCTGTTCTATAAATTCGTTTGGCAGCGGCATGGTTTTTATTCCTCCTTTCTGTAAAATCCGAAAATAAACCATGAAAATAAATTTGTGTAAAAAATATGCGGCAAAGCATATTGAAATCCGACAGACCCGACATATTCACCTTAAAAATTTCAGTTCGGCTAAAAAATCTTTATCAAATCCATGACTTTTATCAAATCCATGACTTGGGAATAAACAATTCCTTATACATATCCACCGCAAAATCATCGGTCATTCCCGAAATATAGTCGCAAACAGCCCTTTCCTTTCCGTCTTTTTCCGCAATATTTACATACAGAGGGGGCATTTCTTCCGGGTGTTTTCGGTAATATCCGTACAGGTTTTCCACCACATGGCAGGCCTTGTCCTTTTCCGCTGTAGTAGCCTTTGCATAATATACATTCTGAAACATAAAGGAACGGAGCAGGTCATGCGCCTTTTGGATTTCCTCGTCATATTTTATTTCATTTTTATCGCTGCTGTTTTCAATAACGGAATTAACCAAAGTAGTTATTCTCTGCGATTTTGTATGTCCCAAAACATCGGCGACTTCCTTTGGCAAATCCTCTTCTCTGAGCACGCCGCCCCTTATGGCGTCCTCAATATCGTGGTTTATGTAAGCGATTTTGTCAGACAGCTTTACAACTACGCCCTCTAAGGTGTCGGCGGTCATATTTGTATGGCAGAGAATGCCGTTTTTAACCTGCGGCGTAAGGTTAAGCCCCTCTCCCTCGCGCTCTATGCGCTCTACAACTCTTACGGACTGCTCATAGTGCTTAAATCCGCCTTCGTACAGATCCGCCAAGGTCCTTTCTCCGTCATGCCCGAAGGGGGTATGACCCAAATCGTGCCCTAAGGCGATTGCCTCCGTCAGATCCTCGTTAAGCCTTAATGCCCTTGCCACAGTTCTTGAAATCTGCGCAACCTCAAGGGTATGGGTAAGTCGGGTGCGGTAGTGGTCGGATTTCGGAATAAGAAAGACCTGTGTTTTATGCTTCAGGCGGCGGAAGGAATTACAGTGTATTATTCTGTCCCTGTCCCTTTGAAAATCTGTTCTTACGGGACAAGGCTCTTCCTCTCTTTCTCTTTTTCCCGCGTCAATGCTTTTGCAGGCAAAGGGGGACAGCATAAGCTTTTCGTTTTTTATTGTAACCTCTCTTGGCAGCATAACAAAATCTCCTTATGTATTATGTAAAGATCAGCGACAATATTTTTGCAAAAGGAATTTTTCTTCCTATAAGTATATACTTCAAAAAAATACTTTTTCCTTTATTTTTTTGACAATTTTATTATTTTTGTGCATCTGCACAAAAAATCTCCCAAATAGCTATTAAAAATGAGCAAAATGACAAGACAAAATATAGGCAACACCGTATAAGACTGCAATCTGATTAAGAATTAGTATTATACAGCGTTACCTAAAAGCTCCGATATTTTTCAACGAGGCACAATTTCCCGCATTCCCTTGCAGCGGAAATATAAGATTTCTATTAAAATTACATAGTAGCCGCCCTGATAATCTTTTCAACAATCTGCTCGCAGCTTTTACCGGCACAGTCAACTTTTATATCGGCATATTTTGCATACAGGGGCGTACGCTCCGCCATAATTTCCTCTAAGGATTCGCCTCGGCGGCAGGCTATGCCTCTGGTTTTTATATTGGCAAGGCGCATCTGCAAATTGTAGATAGGCAGATCGAGATAGATGCATATTCCGTTTCGTTTAAGATATCTCATACCCTTTTCGCAGAAAACCGCACTGCCTCCCGTGGCAATTACCATATCTCTTTCTTCCGAAACGGAAAGAAGAGCGCTTTCTTCAAAACGCTTAAAATTTTCCAGGCCGTTTATATCAATTAACCGCTGCAGCGTGTTTCTCTGCTGAACTTGAATAATTAAATCCGTATCGATAAAGCCCGTGCCTAAGGCCTTTGCCAAAAGAACGCCGACAGTGCTTTTACCGCAGCCGGGCATTCCTATAAGAATAAGATTTTTCACTTTTACAGTATTTCCCCTTTAAAATTCGTGCCGTTAGGGCAGTTGTGCAGAAATGCGCCCGCTTTCGGAGAAGCTGTGCCGGGTTTTGCCCGTTTTCGGAAGAGCCGTGCCGAAAATGCGCCCGCTTCAGAAAAGCTTTGCTCCCTCGCTCTGACGCATCACTGACCTATCAATACCAAATAGGAACAGCGCTTTGATATTTTTCATAATCATCTGAAATTTTCTTTGCCCTTATTAACGCTATACCCAAATCTTCCTTACTTTCTGCGGCGTCTATGTCGCTTAAGGCTCTGTAGGTACTGTAAAAGCACAGCAGCTCGAAAAAGTCCTTAGGCAGACCGCCGTTATACAGCCCCTTAAATACGCCTTTTATAAACGGCAGACTGTAGCTGTCGGAAAGAGAAACCAAATCGGTAACGGGGTCGTCCCATTGTGCGGAATCAAGAGGCAGTATTCCCACATTTAAATCACTGTCCAAAAATAACGAATTGGCGGAAAAGTTTCCATGAACGGCGGCAGCAGGGCGGTTTTCGGGCAAGGCGTGATATTTTTTCATAAAGTCCGCAGCCTCCTTAAATCCCTCATATTGAATACCCTTTTCAACCAGCCTTGCAAGTATAATAAAAATATCCTCATGCACATTAAGAGCGTCTTCTGCTTCGGGAAGAACAGAATGAAGCTTTCTCAGCTGCTTTCCGGCTTCAATGCCAAAGGAAAGCTGATGGGAGGTGGAAAACTCGGGAAGCCGTCTTGCCAAATTATCTCCGCAGAAAAAGTTGTACAAGCTGTACACCATTGTATCTCCAAGATACGCCCCCACCTCCAGCGGAGAAGAAACATAAGCCCCGCCTTCGTTGAATATTCTGTCGGCAAAGGCGGCAAGCTTCGCTTCCTCTGAAAAATGAGCAGAGTCATCGGTACGCAAAAGATAGGTTTTTCCGTTTTTAGTTACAGTGTAGAGCCTTAAGCCTTCGGATCTCTTTTTTTCCTTTCGAGGCGGCAAATTTATAACTCCCGTTCTGACTTTGTCGCTGTCGGGAACATAGCGTGTTTCGGGAAAGAACCTGTTGATTTTTTCCCACTGTTCAAAATGCTCTATATGAGACATCTGTTTTAGCTCTTTATCGGTAATTCCGTTATACTCCAAGTTCTCACCGTCCTTAATTAAGGCTTTAAAATATGCTCTGCCGACAAAGCCTTTATGTCAAAGCCTTGTCCTGCAAATTTCCTTAAGATATTCACGAAAGCCGTTTCCCACCTCGGGATGCTCAAGACCAACCTCAACAACAGCCTTCAGAATGCCAAGCTTGTTGCCCATATCGTATCTTGTGCCGGTAAAGTCAACGCCCACCATTCCTTCGGTGCGGGCAAGCTCCTTCATAGCGTCGGTAAGCTGATATTCCCCGCCTGCGCCCACGGGAAGTCTTTCGAGAATTTCAAATATTTTCGGAGGCAGTACGCATCTGCCCAAAATGGAAAAGTTGGAGAACATTTCCTCCGGTTTTGGCTTTTCGATCATATCGGAAATTCCGTATATGTTATCGTGAAGATGGCTGACCTTCATACTTGAGTATTTTACAACAAGCTCGGTGGGAACCTCCTTCATAGCCACAGCGCCCTTGCCCGTTTCCTCAAAGGCACGGCAGACCTGTGCGGCGGCGGGATCTTCTCCGATTATAACATCGTCGCCGTAAAGCACCACAAAAGGCTCGTCGCCGATAAAGGTTCTGGCGGACATAACGGCGTCTCCCGTGCCTTTCATTTCCTGCTGGCGAACAAACTGAATTTTTGCAAGCTTCGGTATACCTCTGACTGTCTCAAGAACATCCGTTTTTCCGGATTTTTCAAGCTGTCTTTCCAAATCCGGGGAGCGGTCAAAATGATCCTCCACAATATTTTTACCTCTGCTCAGTACAATCAGAATATCCTCGATTCCCGCTTTTGAAATCTCTTCCACAATATATTGAATGGCGGGCTTGTCAACGATAGTCAGCATTTCCTTTGGCATTGACTTGGTGGCGGGCAGTACGCGAGTGCCAAATCCCGCAGCAAGAATAACAGCTTTTTTTACCTTCATTTTTTCTTCCTTATATGTATACAAATTTGAATTTTAAAAATTTATCAAAGGCTATTATAAGAATATTTTGCTCTGCAAAATTCGATACCACTGAAAAGATAAAATGTTCTCAGACATTTAAATAAATTCTTCCTCTTTAGGCAATCTGAGGTTATTATATCATAAAAAGAGAATTTTGCTTTGCAAAATTCGATACCGCTAAAAGATAAAATGTTCTCAGACATTTAAATAATTTTTCCTCTTTCCGCAGCCTGAGGTTATTATATCATATAAAAGAGGATTTTGCAAGGTGAAATTTGATTATGGTTCTACTCCGGAAATCATAATGGATTTATTAACAGTGTTTTCGCTTTGCGGCGGGGATTTTTTTATTTTTTTCAAATTGCTTTGAACATTGCCTTTCCCGTCTTGCGACGGGGTGCGCTCCCCGTAGGGGCTTAGGGGGACAATCCCCGCTTTGACGGGTTTGCAGTTTCCCCCCCTCTCCCCTGGGACGACAGGATGTCGTCGGGAGCAAACCCAAAGTGCTGCAAGGATGCGGCACCGACAAGGTTTGCTCCCTGTCACCCTAAGCTTTGCGAGAGCGCACTCCGTCGCAAGACGGGAAGGCGGTTTTCAAAGCAATTTGAATAAAATAAAAAATTCCCCGCTGCAAAGCGAAAACGCTGTTAATAAATCCATTACGATTTTCGGAGTAGAATCTATTTTTAAACCCCTTGACAAAAAAAATCCCGCTATGTTATAATTTAAATAAAGAATATTGCAAAACAAAGGGAGTAGCTTGCGTGGGACAAATCCTGTGTTTACTTTGCCGTCAGTACGGTTTTTCAAATGTGAAAAACTCGGCTTTGTATGTAAAAAGCGAGACTTTGTTGTTATCGTTTGATCACAGCAGAGTTGTCGCTTTTTTGTTTGTCCTGTCATATCTGAACACACGGAATCTACATTGATTAAATGTTATACCAATACCCAATGCCCGACTGAAACAGAAAATCTTTGCGGTCTGATTTTCGCAAGGCTTTGCCTGTTTTCAGTATAAAAAGAAAGGACTGTAAAATGAGTATTTTTGATGTTTTGACAATGATAGGCGGATTAAGCCTGTTCCTTTTCGGTATGAACGTAATGGGACAAGCTCTGGAGCGGCGGGCGGGAGAAAAATTCCGCAGGGTTCTTGGCAAATTTACCACAGGCAAAGTAAGAGGCATTTTGACAGGGCTTGGCGTAACGGCAGTTATTCAAAGCTCGTCAGCGGTTACCGTTATGGTGGTGGGCTTTGTCAATTCGGGGCTGAT
This sequence comes from uncultured Clostridia bacterium, assembly GCA_947427325.1. Lineage (GTDB taxonomy): Bacteria > Bacillota > Clostridia > Oscillospirales > Ruminococcaceae > Ruminiclostridium_E. The sequence continues at coordinate 19,758 of CANEHP010000005.1, forward strand.
GACGTTAAGACAGGCAATAAATGTTATTATGGGCGCAAATGTGGGAACTACCGTTACCGCCTGGCTGCTGAGCCTTGCGGGAATTGACAGCGGAAATTTTTTTTTAGCGCTTCTGAAGCCCTCCTCCTTTACTCCTGTTTTGGCTTTAACAGGCATTATTCTTTATATGTTCTGCAAAAACAGCAGGAAAAAGGACAGCGGCTTGATCTTATTGGGTTTTGCCACTCTTATGTTCGGAATGGAAACAATGACGGGAGCCGTCTCCGTACTTGGCAAGCTTCCCGAATTTCAAAACCTGTTTATTCTCTTTAAAAATCCCGTTCTTGGCGTATTGGTGGGAGCGGTGCTTACGGCAGTCATACAGTCCAGCTCCGCCTCGGTGGGAATATTGCAGGCTCTCGCCTCAACGGGAAAGGTTTCCTATGGCGCTGCTCTGCCCATTATTATGGGACAGAATATCGGAACATGTATAACCGCCGTTATTTCTTCGGTAGGGGCTAACAAAAACGCAAAGCGGGCGGCTGCCGTCCATTTGCTGTTTAACATAATGGGAACTGCCTTTTGCCTTGCAGTATATATGATATTCACATCCTTTTTTCCTTTGCCGATTTTAGACGATCCTGCGTCCCTTTTGGGCATAGCCCTGTCCCACTCTGTGTTTAACGTTTTGTGTACCGTTATAATGCTGCCGTTGTCGGATCTGCTTGAAAAGCTTGTAACAAAAATTGTTCCCGATTCCCGTAATTCCAACAAATCAGAGGTTTATACAAAATTGGACGAACGCTTGCTGGCGACTCCTCCTGTGGCATTGGAGCAGTGCTGCGCCGTAGCCTATGAAATGGCGGAGATATCCGTTTCTTCAATAAATGACGCCGTCAGAGCTTTTACCGACTACTCTCCCGCTATTGCGGAGTCTGTTCGCACAAAGGAAGAAAAAACCGATCGATGCGAGGATATTTTAGGCACATATCTTGTAAGGCTCAGCGCAATGCGCATAAGTGCAGAGGGCAGCAGGGAGGCTGCAAAGCTGCTGAAAATAATAGGCGACTTTGAAAGAATATCCGACCATGCCGTTAACTTATTAGAAGCGGCAGAGGAAATTAAAAATAAGGATTTGCATTTTACCGCCGCCGCACTTTCGGAATTAAGGGTGCTGACTGCGGCCACGGAGAAAATTTCCGAATTGGCGTTAAAGGCGTTTTTGAACAACGATATTGATGCCGCACTGTCGGTTGAGCCTTTAGAGGAGGTAGTTGACAAGCTTAAGGAGGAAATTCGCTCCCGCCATATTAAGCGCTTGCAGCGGGGGGAGTGTTCAATCGGCGCAGGCTTTGTGCTTTCCGATATGCTGAACGATCTTGAACGTGTTTCTGACCATTGCTCCAATATTTCCCTATGTATAGCGGATATTGCCCATAACAATATGGATATGCACCGCTCCCAGCGTGAACTGCACCAAAACAGCGAAGGATTTAAGAAGCGCTTTGAGGAATACTCTCGGATTTATAATTTGCCTGTTGAATCTTGTGCCGATTAGTATGCGGCATTCGCATAGGCGATATACCTGTTTGCGATATTTTAAGCCGGCTAAGCCGCTCCGCAAATGTCAGCTGTAAACTGTAAACTTCAATAAAAAATCCCCCTGCTTTTTACAGAGGGATTTTTTATTTGTTTAAGGAATTTATTCCTCTTCGCCTTCTTCAAGCCCGCTAAGGTCAAACTCCAGCGGTTCGCCGCAGTTGGGGCAGAGAATGCCGCCCGCAACGATAACGTCAAAATCAACTACCACAGTGTTGCTGCATTTGGGACAGGTAATTTCATAAACATCCTCCTCGTCATCGCCGCAGCAGTCGCATTCATCATGATCATGACCGCATTGGCATTCGCCGTAAACCTCTTCCTCAAGCTCAAGAACGGCGTCGTCCAAATCGCCCACAACATCCGCCATATCGTTAAGATCGCTGTCCATATCCTCCACTTGATATGCAATATCGTTAAGCACATCAAGAACGGCAAGGAGAACCTTTCCCTCCTTGGTAGCCTCGTCAAGCTTTAAGCCTTCTGCAAGTCCCTTGATGTAGGAAACTTTTTCCGTAATGTTCATAGTTTTACCTTCTTTCTGTTAAACGGAGCACTGTCTGAAAAATCACTTGCTTGCACGCTCCATATATTCGCCTGTTCTTGTGTCGATGCGGACGATCTCGCCCTCGTCGATAAAGAGAGGAACTCTTACCTCTGCGCCTGTTTCAAGAGTAGCGGGCTTGGTAGCGTTAGTGGCAGTGTCGCCCTTAAAGCCGGGTTCGGTGTGAGTTATCTCAAGCTCGACAAAGTTAGGAGGCTCAACGCCGAATACATTGCCCTTGTAGCTGAGAATCTTGCAAACCATATTCTCCTTAACAAAACGGAAGTTGTCGCTTAGATCCTTTTTGTTAATGGGAATCTGCTCGTAGGTTTCACTGTCCATAAAATAGTATAAATCGCCGTCGCTGTAAGTATACTCCATATCCTTTCTTTCAATAAAGGCGGTCGGGAACTTTGCGGTAGGGTTATAGGTTTTTTCAACCACAGCGCCCGTAATAACATTTTTAGTCTTTGTGCGAACAAAGGCAGAACCCTTGCCGGGCTTTACGTGCTGGAACTCCACCACCTGCAATACGTTTCCGTCCTCCTCAAAGGTGACGCCGTTTCTAAAATCGCCTGCTGAAATCATAAATTAACCTCCGAATGTTTTATCAAAACAGTTACGTTTTATTCTCCTTATTATTGTAGCCTATTTTGTGCTTTTTTTCAAGTGCTTTTTAAAAAAAAGTATGTTTTCCCGGGATTTTTTCCTATAAACGCTTTAATGTGAACACTCTGTGAATACTTTTAATTAAATATAAATCAGGGTTTTGGGCGTTTCGGTGATAATTTTGCAGCCCTCCTTTGTAACAACGCACATATCCTCTATTCTTACGCCGTATTTTTCGGGAATATATACGCCCGGCTCAATGGTGATGATCATACCCTCCTTTAAGGTTATGCCGCTGCGGTAGCTTACGTTCGGCGCTTCGTGGATCTCCAGACCCACGCCGTGACCCAGGCCGTGAGTAAAATACTGCTCATAGCCCCAGGCGTCAAGAGTGCTTCTTGCTACATTGTCCACCAGCTTGCAGGAAATATCCGCTCTTACAGCCTTGATAGCGTCGGTATTCGCTCCCCATACCGCATTGTATATGTTCTTCATTTCATCGGTGGGCTTGCCGAAAACCACCGTTCTTGTCATATCGGAATGATAGCCCTTGTAGGTTGCGCCAAAGTCAAGGGTTAAAAAATCGCCGTCACGAACAGGCTTATCGGTAGGCACTGCATGAGGGCAGGCGGAGTTTACGCCCGACGCCGCAATAGTCGGGAAAGAAACCCCGTCGCTGCCCAAATCTATCATAACATATTCAAGCAGGGCGGCAATCTGCTTTTCGGTCATTCCCGCACGCATATTGGAAAGCAGCTTGGTAAATGCCGCTTCTGCTATTCTTTGAGCCTTTGTGATACAGCCGATCTCCTCGTCGGTCTTTATGATCCTCATATTTCTCATAAAGTCGGAAAGACGGTTGGAGGTATCAAAAGCCATATCGGGGAATTTTCTTTTGTATTCCGACAGTACAGCCACCGTCATAAACTCGTCCTCAACATAAACCTGCTTTACGCCGTCGCCTGCGAATATTTCGCCAATTTGACCGTACAGCTCGTTCTGAAGAATTACCTTGCACAAAGGATCTTTTACCTGCTGCTCGGTATGTTCAAAATAGCGGGCGTCAATTATAAAATACGCTCCCCTTTTGGTGACGATCAGAACGCCGTCCTCCGAGCCGAAGCCGGTAAGATAACGCTTTGACACCTCCGAAGTAAAAAGCGCCGCCTCGCTGTCGCTGCCTAACCACGAAATAAGCTTGTCTAAATACATAACGTCATTCCCTCTTTTTCTTTTTGTTATTTTTATTTTTGTTTTTGGGAAGCTCTGCTTCTTTCCCACGCAATTTCGGCCGCTGCCCTAAGTCCCAAAATGTAACTGTTTTTTCCGAAGCCTGCGATTGTTCCTGCGCAAACGGGAGCAATAACCGAGGTGTGCCTGAATTCGTCTCTGGAATTAACATTGCTCATATGAACCTCTACCACGGGAATTTTTATTGCGGCTATTGCGTCGCGAATGGCATAGCTGTAATGGGTGTACGCTCCCGCATTTAAAACGACTCCGTCATAGCTGTCCATAGCCTCGTGAAGTGCGTCAATAATTGCGCCCTCATGATTGCTTTGAAAAAAATCTACCTCTGTGCCGATTTGCTTTGCCTTTTCCGAAATTTCCCTTTGAATTTCTTCAAGGCTGTCGCTGCCGTACACTCCCGGCTCTCTTTTCCCTAAAAGGTTCAGATTTGGTCCGTTGATTATAAGTATATTCATTATGCTTTATACACTTCCTTTGCCTTTATATGACTGTCAGCGCTTTACGTTCTCATTTTACACTCTTATTTTACGCTCTCATAATATCTGTGCATTTCCCCTGCGTCCTCCGCCTGTGTGCCTGCGCTTTCGCAAATTACAGAGGGTTCTAAGCCTCTTTTTGCAAAAAGCTCCATTAACGGTTCATAATGCGGGCCGTACTGCTTATCGTCAAAGGTGAGATGTTCTTTTTCACCGCCTGCGGTGTACATTATTTTGCTGAAATGAACATGGAAGTTTCTTAAACGCTCATGCCCTAACTTATTTTCGATTTGGTCAAGGATATTTGCGTAATCCTCCTTTGTCTTAATGCCGCCTAAGGTTCTTGCGTTTAAATGACCGAAGTCCACACATGGCAAAAATCTTTCGTCCACCCCGCAAAGCTCAATAACTTCCGAAAGAGTGCCCAGCTGATTGATTTTTCCCATGGTTTCGGGGCATATAATTATGTCGGATAATCCTTCATCGTCAAGCATTTTCTGCGCTTTTGAAAGAGTGTCCTTTGCCAGCTCCAGCGCCCGCTCCCTTGTCATTTTAGCGCATGACCCGCTGTGAACGACTATTTTCTTTGCGCCAAGCTTATGAGCCGCAAGGGCGGAATCCTTTATATAGGTCAAGCTGTTAAGCCTGATTTCGTCCTTCTCGCTTGAAAGGGAAATAAAATAAGGTGTGTGCAGGGAAAGATGAATATTGTTTTCCTTTATTATATCGGGCAGAAGCCGATAGGTTTTTTCCGCAATCCTTACGCCTCTGCCGCACTCGATTTCATATCCGTTTAAGCCAAAATCCTTTAAATATTTCGGCAAGTCCTCGGGGAATTTCTTTTTTCCAAAGCTTAGGGAGTTTCCTCCCGGTCCGAATGATATTGACATATATTTTTATCCTCTGAAATGATTTTTTCAAACCCTCACTGCGGTAAATCTCTTTTAAAAACTATGCTTTCCAGCTTTCTTTTCAGCTTAAAGGACACTTTATCCTCCATATGAAAGGGTTCTACCAGAATTGTGGGAACTCCCCTTAAATTTCCGCCCAAAATATCGGTAAAAATCTGATCTCCCACCAAAGCCACAGACTTTTTAGGCAGCCGCATTTTTTTAAGCGCTCTGCTGATACCCAAGGTAAGCGGCTTACAGCCAAAGGAGATAAAATCAAGCTCCAGCTCCCCCGCCAAAGGCTCTACCCTCTTTTTAGTGTTGTTGGAAAGCACTATAAGCTTCATACCCAGCTTTTTCATTTTTTCCAGCCATTCGGTAACTCCCTGCTCGGGGGCAGGGCTTCCGTGCATGGAAAGAGTGTTGTCCAAATCAAGTATAAAGCCTCTTAAATGATTGTTCTTTATAAAAGTCTCGTCAATTTCCAAAACATTTTTCAGCCACCATTTCGGTTTAAACATTATTAAATCACTACCTTCCGCCTATGCTTATGTGACAGTTGACAGTTTACGGTTGACAATAGTATAGGCAAGCGCAAAAAAATAAAACCGGTCTTTTGACCGGTTTACTTTCTCTAAGTAAAATTGCCGTATCCGGCATTTTATATTTACTTAAACTTGCGCTTGCGGGCAGCTTCGGATTTCTTCTTACGCTTTACCGAAGGCTTTTCGTAATGCTCTCTCTTGCGAACCTCAGCCAAAACGCCGTCACGAGCGCAGGAGCGCTTGAAACGCTTTAATGCCGTTTCCAAAGATTCGTTTTTACCAAGACGAACTTCTGCCAATCTATATCCCTCCTTTTGCCCTTGGGCTATGCCTGATAACTGCACAGGCTATCGGACACAAGGTAATTATCAAATAAGCATTTGTTAAGGCTGCCAAAGGGACAGGCTTAACCTAAAGAGTAATGCTCAACATATATTATACACATATTTGACAGTTATGTCAAGTGGAATTTTTAAATTTTTATTATTATCGGAAAAATCCGTCGGCTTACATAAAGACCGCCCTGCGCATTTGTGAAGTATCGCCTTAAAATATGCTCTAAAGCAGCGATATGAAAAAAGACAGCGATGTGAAAGGCTGCAATGCGTTTTCCGAGCTTCCCTTATTCCTCGTTTTTCTTCTGCTCGTCAAAAAACAAATCCTTTTTCCTCTGAGCATAAGGTACGCCGTGATTTATGTTAACTGCCGTTTCCTTTGTGGGAGTAAATATTACCATTACATTGCCGAATTTGTCGTGCTTTGCCAAAAGATACCATGCGCCTATGCCTGTGGCGTCGCTTGCCATAACCGTTGCGTCTGCGCCGCGGTTTTTTCCCTCGGTATATTTGCCCCATTCGGTTACGGTGTTCAGTTTAACGGTAATAAGCCTTTTTCTTTTCCTTTGTCCGACTATTTTATCAATATCCATATCATTGTTGGTGACAATGTATTCATACTCCACCGAAGTTGACGTCATCAAATACCAGGAAAGATAAAAAACGCCGAATACCAAAACTATCAAGGGCAAAAATCCGAAGACAAAGACAGAATAAACGCATAAACCGGTAATAAGCAGCGTTCCCGCTATTATAAGGATTTTTTTTGCAATATCCGACGCCTCGGTTTCTTTTTTAACAAGCTGTTCGTTATAATGATCCATATTGATCTCCTGTAAGTCAGCATATTTTCACAGTGATGATGTAATGATTGGTGAATTAAATTTTAGTAAAGTATAACACTTTATCCGAAAAAAGGCAAGAGGTTTTATTAAACATTTATTAAACATTTGTCAATCAGCAGCAGTTATACTGCGGGCAAATTAAAATCCTTCCCTTTTTTCTTTACAAATACGACATAATATGATATAATAACCTCAGACTGCGGAAAGAGGAAAATATTATTTTAATGTCTGAGAACATTTTATCTTTTCAGTGGTATCGGATTTTGCAAAGCAAAATTCTCTTTTTATGATATAATGACCTCAGATTGCCTAAAGAGGAAGATACTATTTAATGTCTGAGAACATTTTATCTTCTTAAAGGTATCGGATTTCACCTTGCAAAATCCTCTTTTATATGATATAATAAAAGAAAATTTTAAAGCGGTCAAATCCGCTTTGCAGAACAATCTGCGGAAAGGAAGATAAAATATGTTAGTTTCGGCAAAAGATATGCTTAACAAGGCTCGCGACGGCAAGTATGCGGTTGGTCAGTTCAACATCAATAACCTTGAATGGACAAAGTCGGTGCTTCTCACTGCTCAGGAGCTGAACTCCCCTGTTATTTTGGGTGTTTCCGAGGGTGCGGGAAAGTATATGTGCGGCTATAAAACAGTTGTGGGTATGGTAAACGGTATGCTGGAGGAGCTTAAAATAACCGTTCCCGTTGCTCTTCACCTTGACCACGGCTCTTATGAGGGCGCAAAGAAATGTATTGAAGCAGGCTTTTCTTCAATAATGTTTGACGGCTCGCATTATCCCATTGCCGAGAACATTGAAAAGACTACCGAGCTTGTAAAGATCTGTAACGAAAAGGGTCTTTCTCTTGAAGCGGAGGTCGGCTCTATCGGCGGCGAAGAGGACGGCGTTGTGGGTATGGGCGAATGTGCAGATCCTAACGAGTGCAAGCAGATCGCCGATTTGGGCGTTACAATGTTAGCCGCAGGCATAGGCAATATTCACGGCAAATATCCCGAAAACTGGCAGGGACTCAGCTTTGAAACTCTTGCGGCGGTTAAGGAAAAGACAGGGGATATGCCCTTGGTTCTTCACGGCGGCACAGGCATTCCCGAGGATATGATCAAGAAGGCTATTTCTCTCGGCGTAGCAAAGATCAATGTAAATACCGAATGCCAGCTTTCCTTTGCAGACGCAACAAGAAAGTACATTGAAGCAGGCAAGGATTTGCAGGGCAAGGGCTTTGATCCCAGAAAGCTTTTAGCTCCCGGCGCAGAAGCTATTAAGGCTACCGTTAAAGAAAAGATGGAGCTGTTCGGTTCTGTGGGAAAGGCTTAATTAGACCGCTTTTCATATTAAATATCATATATAAAGAGCTGCCGTTTTGGCAGCTCTTTTCGGGTTAAAAAACCATAAGCTTGTGGCGCTCTGTTGCTGCTTGAGTTAGAAGGTATTTATACTAATTCTTGTCTAAAAATAAACAATCTTTGCGGTCTGATTTTCGCAAATCTTTGTCTATTTTTAG
>CANEHP010000006.1 GCA_947427325.1 uncultured Clostridia bacterium
CGACAAAATTTGCTCGAAAATCTGCGCACCATTCCTATGAGAACAAGTTCTAAACTCAGCCTTTTCGCAAATTTGTCTGCAATCTGATTAAGAAACAGTATGACAGCTCTTTAAGGGGCGGGATGTTCCCCGCCCCTTAAAGCGATGTGTTATCGTTACCAAAAAGATTTTTGGAAAGTCAAGCATAAAAATACGCTCTTGTAAATTTGAGAGCGTATTAGATGCCCACCTTGCGGGCTGGCCTGCCCGGCCGGGGTCGAACCGGCAGTCTTTGGAGTCGGAGTCCAACGCATTATCCATTGTGCTACGGGCAGATTTTTGTTACTTTTATATTCTACCATAAAAAACAGATAAATGCAAGGAAAATATAAAAGTAATACTAAATCTCGTCTAAAAATAGATAAAGATTTGCGAAAATCAGACCGCAAAGATTGTTTATTTTTAGCCGAGAATTAGTATAAGGTTGACTAAATTAAATAAATATGCTAAAATACAAATGTTCTTATTTGCAGGTACGGTTATTGAAAGGGGGAATCATATATGAATGAAAATTGCGTAAGGAGGGTTCGCATTATTTAAAGAGCGCACACATCAAAACAGTGTACTCCGATTTAACCCTCCAAAATAAGGAGGATTAAAAATATGATCAAACTAATCGAAATTAACGAAAATAATTGGCTTCAAGCTGCTTCCCTAAAGGTGAACGATAAACAAAAGGGCTTTCTTGACAGCTCCTTGGGGATAATCGCAAGGGGATATGCTTTCCGCAGCTGTAATGCAAGGGTTTTTGGCATAGCCTTTGATGAAATTCTTGTGGGACTTGCTCTTGTAAAGGATTTGGACGAGGAGCCTGCCTGTTACGACCTTCAACAGTTTATGATCGACGAACGGTATCAAAACAGGGGATACGGCACACAGGCGCTTGAGCTTATCTTAACAATGCTTTCCAAAGAGAGAAAATACGGTCAGGTGGAGGTTTGTGTAAAAAATAAAGCGTCTTCCGCTCTCAGAGTTTATGAAAAATCGGGATTTACAGATACCGGATATATTGATGAAGATGTTCCCGACTGTCTGAATTTAATATACCGTTTTAGTGATTAGAAATTTATAAAACTAAAAATCTGCCTGCAAAAAGGATTTATGCCGATTCCTTTTAAGTCAAGGGACTGTAAAGGAATTGACAGTTGACAGTTAAGATATCGGCTTCACCGACAGATTTGAAATTTTACATTTCTGCCGACATTTTAAGTCGTTTCTTTGAAAAAATGCCACATTTGCATAGGTGATGAGACCGATTTATGATATTTTAAATTGGCGAAGCCGTTACACAACTGTTAATTATCAACTGTAAACTTTCTTTTTTTACAGCTCCCGCATTTGTCATTTGAGCTTACCAAGGCTTTGCGACGTTTCGTAACCGACTCTAACCGCCGCTTCCTACAAACTCATTCCGTTTTTTATCATTTCAGACGCCTTTTCATTTCTTATATTTTTACGTATGTCTATAAAATTCTTACCGTAAGCTTTTTTCAGAAATCTCTGCGTCTGTCTGCGGCTAAGTCCAAGGCGCTGACTGAGACTGTCTAAAGTAACGGTGGCATATTCAAATAAAAAAATCTCATCCGTTATCAGAGTCCTCCTATCGTCCGTAGTTATCTTTGAATAGCTCTGACTCGTGGCGGCTCCGCTGTAATTCCTTATAAGAGCAACTAAAATCTCCGTGATCATGCTCTTGACCATATGAATATACCCGATGCTTTGATGATTGCTCTCTGCGTCAATAATATGAAATTTAGTTTCCAAATCCTGCGAGTCATATCCGATCCAAAAGGAAGTATCTTTAAGCAGCTCGGATTCTGCTGTGGATTTGCGCCGATTGTCCTCGATAACCTCAAACATAAAGCAGTATTCGCTCATAGGATTACAGACGTCTGTCTGCTGTTCGTGGGAAATAAGCGGACCGGTCATTGCTAAAACGCCGTTTTCAAGGGGATACTCTTTGTCCTCGCATACAAGCTTTCCCTTTCCTCCGTCAATATAGTGAACCTCATAAAAGTTTTTCCCGTGACTGTGCTTCGGATAATTCCACTCAATGGTGCTGTGATTAAGCATTATAAGATTAATTTTTAAATTATCAAACTGTAAATTTATTTTAGCATCGATTATATTTCTCGTCATATAAATATCATTCCAAATATGTATGTAAAAAAGTGCCTGTGACCAGACACTTTTTTACTTTGTAATCAGTAATCTATCGTGCAAACCGACGCCGCAATTTGCGTACCCTCTTTATCGGAGAGAATTGCAGTGAGCGTAAGCTTTCCATGGGACAGCTTATCTTCATCCAAAACGGCGCTCCATGTTTCATCCTCCTTATTTATCTCCGCTTCAATTTCAAATGCTGCGAAGGAGGCGCTCCACACCTTTACGGACACGGTGTCGCCGTCGGAATATTTTCCTTTAAGCTCAAAGGGAAGGCTTTGAATCTTCTGCGGCATACTGTCAAAGGATATTGTCGGATTTTGCAAATGCTCTTCATAGACCTCGATCTCATGGAAGCTTGGAGCGCCTGCCGCATCCTCGACTTTTTCTATGCCATAGAACTTAATATATCTGCACTTAACCTTATCCTTTAGATTTACAGTCAGCCTTTCGCCAACGGCTTCGCCTTCATAGACGGTATTCCAGTTCTCATTATCCGAGGAAACGGCCAGCTTGAATTTCTTTACACGGTATTGTTGAGTAAAGAACGTATCCCGCCATTCGCATATGGCTATTTCCCGAACGTCCTTTTCCTCGCCGAGATCGATAATTGCCCATGGTGAACCGTCGGTATCAAGGGGCGCCCAACGGTTATCGTTTGAAACCGATGAATCGCCGTCGGTGAGCATATCGCCGCCTTTGCCGTCATAGGACGAGCTTACCGTGACTTTTTTGTCTGCGGCAAGGTTAGTATTTTCTTTATTGCTTCCCGGTATCTTTTCCTTCGGTTCGCCTTCCACCGTCACTTCATACACGGCTGCATATTCCTGCTTCGCGGTGTCGGAAATCTGAAGCATAATTCCGCTGCCAAAGCTTTCAAATGCAACATCTTTTCCGCTTGCCAGTTCCTTAACGCCGATAATCTTATTTTCAAGAGCCGGAAGCATAATCATTCCCTTTACTTTGGGATCTGTTTCTAAAAGCGTTACAAACAATTTGCCTTCTTCCGGCTTTGTGGTTACTTTAACATCGTTTCCCAAAGAGGTGCTGAAACAGCTTTTCCGAGTGCCGTAAACTGCCTCGCCAAAGTCATTGAACCATTTTCCGGCAGCAGCCATATTTGCAATCGGTGTTTCCTGAACAACGCCGTCGCCGTCAGGTCCTACATTGAGCAGCAAATTTCCGCCCTTGCCGGCGATATCCATAACGCTTGATACTATCCACTGGGGCGATTTTCAGCTGTCGTCGCCTTTTTTATATCCCCAGCTGTTGTTCATTGTGACGCAAGATTCCCAATCATAGTTAAGACCTGTTACCGGGATTTCCTGCTCGGGTGTTCCGTAGTCGCCGTCGGAAGATCTTCGCTTACCCACTCTGTTGTTTACTATGCAGTTTTCATTGAGAGAAAGGATATATCGGTAAAGCTCTTTTCCGTCCTCCGCAGTCCACCATCCGACCCACTCTCCGTCAAAGAAGAACACTTCAACGCCGTAGTCTTCAATAAGCTCTTTCAGCTGACCCTTCAGCTGCGCTTTGTACTCCTGCTTGGTATATCCCTCGGCTATTGCGTTGTTATTAAGCCCTGTCTGAGAGGGATCGTGCCAATCCATAATCGTTGTATAAACGCCAAAGTGAATGCCTTCTTTTTTGCATTCCTCCACAAGCTCCTTTAAAATATCTCCGCCCTTGTATAGGGGACAACAATCAGAGTTAAGCAAGCAATAATCCTTAAAATTTCTTATTTTAGAATCAAAAATGCTCAGTCCTTCATGATGGCGGGAAGTGATTATTATATATTTTTGACCGGCTGCTTTTGCGTCCGACACGATTTTCTTCGCATTGAAATTTTCGGGATTAAAAAGCGCAGTGGCATTCTCGGCATAGTCTTTCTTTGAAATCCGAAGGCTGTCCATAATCCATTCCGAATACCAGCCGGCTTTTTTATCCATGTATTCGCCGCCGAGATATGAATATGCGCCGAAATGGATAAACTGCCCGAATTTGGCGTCTCTCCACCATTTCATTCTTTCGTTGTGCTCTTCTTCCGTTTCGCTTCCGCTGTATGACGTAAGCTTAAACCAATCCGCTTCAAGCTGTATTTTATCTTCAAAGCTGAATATGAGCCTGTGAACGCCGTTGACGGTTTTTTCCAGATCCGCATACTGCTCGTTAAAATCCAGATCGTTTACCTTCGCCCGGCTGTTTGTTATCATAGTCCCGATTTTATTAGCGTCCACAACCTCGTCAACGTACAAATTTATTCTTTTGTCGTTGCTGTTTTCCGAAATCGCCGCTTCAAGCATAAGACATTTTGCATCATTAAACTTAACGTTGTCAAATGCTATGCAGTCACCCGGCTCTGCATCAACTGTCAGGGAAGTGAAATCAGCGGCATTTTCGCTGTCAGAACATTTAGCTGTTGTCAATTTTTTATTGTAACTGTTCATTTCTACGCTCCACTTTGTATCAGGGATTTCTTCTTCGTCCGATTTACTGATATCCGGTTGGCTGATACCCGATTGATCGGTCATGCCGTCGGGCAATTCCGACGATGAGCAAGCCGAAAGACATAAAGCTGACGCCACCGCTAATGAAAAAAATAACCTTCTATACATAGCTTTTCTCCCTTAGCTTTTTATAATTTAATTATAGATCGGAGAGTGGGGTATGTCAACAAAATATTGCGCCGCATTTGTAAGTATGCGTCACATATTTATGGAGCATTGATTCTCGGCAGAACCAAAGTACGGTGCAGAATTTACTTTTTCGAATGCGTCAATATGTCGCTTCCACAACGGATAGAACATACCCAACCTCCAAAGTTTTACCCGCTTTTGGATATTTGGCAAAAGAAAAGCAGCGATTTTTCACATCTATATTATTTACCAAAGCAAACGAAAGATCGAATTCCTCCAGAATCGTGGTTATTCTGTCCAGTCCGTTTGTTTCATCGCGGTTGCCTTTTATATATATGAATGGTATATGAAATACAATAGCAAGACATACGCCGTGAAAGCTGTCGGTAACTATATATTTGCTGTTGATAATATATTTCAGCCAGTCTTCAAGCTTACAGTTTTCCTCCATAACATAAGGATATTTTTCTTTTGTAACTCCCATATGTGTCAAAAGATTGGAATCTGCCGTTAAAGTACCATGATAGCCTACGCCGCAAGTCTTGCATAAATTTTCAAGACCGTCAGTCCCTCCATACGGATCTATAAAATAGTAAAATAAATAGTCTTCCTTAAGTTCGCATACGGCATTTTTTAAAAGCTCTTTAAAAGTATCTTTGGTTGTAAGCAAAATAGGATCAATTACCCATTGTGCGTTAATCCCCATTTCACGGCAAATATCAACGCCTCGTTTTTCACGCACCGAAACGTAGTTGAATTTACTTAAATGATTTTTAAGAGTATTTTTCTGACTGTCTGTACCGATAAAATGCACTCCGCCGAATGAGGTGGAATAAGCTAAGCGTTGTGGAGTTGTTCGGAGCTATATTCCATTTATCCCCCTCATCTTCCAGATTTATTACAAGCGACTTGGGTATGGCGTCTGTCAAAGTGCTGTCTTTTTCAAATGTCAGCAGCCAAACAGTGCAGTTTCTTTTTTTCAGAAGATTGTTCAAATATACCGATTCTGCCGTTTCCCCGCTTTTGGTAAGTATAATCACCAAATCACCGCTGTGAATCATGCCAAGATCACCGTGCACGGCGGAGTTTGTATTCATATAGCAGGCGTCTAAGCCGAATGAATTCATAGTACCGACAAATTTGTCACACACAGGGACATTTTTGCCAAGCCCGGAAACAATTATTTTATTCCCTTTTTTCAATGTGTCGGCACTGTCGTTTATCAGATCTTCAAATACATTTTCATCGATAGAAGACAGGGAATCATCCAGTATCCTTATCAGATTTTTAAAATATGTTTTCATAGAACTTCCTCCAAGTAATAAATCCCGTTATAAAACGCACCGCAAATAGAGTCATAATCCTGCCATGCATAAGTGGTGAGTGAAAGCCAGATTATTGCGTGAATAAGCTTTATTTGCCGTTTTGTTACTTCATCCTTCAGCAGTTTAAAGAAATATTCCTCGAGGGTTTCCCAGCCCGACGATTGGATTTTTAGCTCCACATCTTTCGCATTTATGTCAAGTTCAAAACGTTTAAGGTTAAACTGATCGTAATTTCCTATTACCGAATAATATAACTTTGCCCAGTCGTAGGCAGCGTCCCCGTAAAATTCCGTTTTTCCGAAGTAGCCGCGCGGATCTATTAAAACAGGTTCATTGTCGTTTCTGAGCATTAAATTTGAAAAGGTGCAGTCGCCGTGCAGAAAAACAAATTTATCGGGTTTCAGCTTTTCAAATTCTTCTCTCAGCTTGTCCTTGCAAAAAAAGACGTTTCGGCATTTTCTTCCGTTTACCGTTATAATTTTGTCGTTTGCAAACGGTACAAGATCACGTACCTTCTCCAGACGCATGAAAGTTTTGTCAAGGTAAGCATCACAAAAACTATCTTCATCATAAGGAATGCTACCGAATCCATGCAGCTTTTTCAAACACTCTATCAGATCACGGAGAATATTTTTTTGCGTTCTTCGGGAATATCCGAGTATTCATAAATGTTTTTTCCGTTGATTTTTTCAATTTTAAGAGGGGTTATTGAATATATCTTCGGCAAGTTTTTGTATCCCAACGACATTGTCTTTTCATACCACGCTTTTTCACGTACCGCTAACTGTCGCCCCTGTTCGTCTGTTCCTTCTTTGATTATGTAATTGTCGCCCTGAATTATGCGGTTAAAGGGACGGCATTTTTCGGTTTGCAGTTTATTGTATTCGGAAATAAGCCCGTATTCTTTAGTCCTGTCAAGAGCTACCGTACCGAACTTAATGTCGATACCCGACAGCCATTTTACAAACTCGCCTTCCTCGGGAACATCTGTTAAAACACTTTTGTTTTCAAAAATAAACATTCCCGCTACTCCGCATTTGTCGGAGGGGACTTCGGAAAAACTGCCGTTTTCGTATCTCCATCTGCATTCAAAGCCTACCGAAAGTCCAACATAGTTTCCGATGGAAATATCGGAAATATCAAAATCCTTGTTTAAAATAAGATCAGACCATATAAGCATAAACGCTCTGCCGTCGGGAACTTTATCGATGGCTTGCTTTAAACCTGCGCAGATACCTTTTTTTCCGTTTGCATTCACCACGGTATAATCAACCTCCGCAAACGCCGCCAGATATTTTTCCAAAACATCGCATTTGTAATCGCCTATAATAATAAATTTGCTTTCGGGGTATTTTTTAAACAAGTGAAATATCATAGGCAGATTATTTATCGGCACAAGCGCTTTCGGTTTGTTTCGGGTGAGGTGCTGCATACGTGTGCCTTTTCCGCCTGCCTGAACTACTATATAATCTGCTTTCATCTTGATTTTTCCCCGCTTTCAGGTGAGTTTATCAGACTTTTGTCCTCCATAGTGCCGATCAAAGCCTCTTTCAGCCATTCTTTTGATTTCTCGGTAAGTATATTCAGCTTTTCGTAAACGGCGTCGTAATCTATGTTACTCATTTGCGTCAGGCTAAGCTGCTGTTTTTCATCATAATTTTCACTATCGTATGTCACAATACGATTTTCCAGTCCAAGCTGCGTCAATAAGGAGGTTATTGCCCCTAAGCCCTCAAACTTTGAGCTTATCAAGCAGGTAAAGTTTTTTCTGAATATAATCGAGAAACAAACGGCATGGTATGTATCGGTGAATATGTATGAGGCGTTTTTCAGATAGCACAGCCAATCCTCCACATAGGTATTAACGGTAGGCAACGTCCACTTGCCCTTCAATTCATAAGCCGATGACAAAACGTCCTTTACGCAAAAAGGTTCAAGATTTTTTTCGCCGGCATACTTGATAATTATGCTTTCGGTATTTTCATCCGGACTTAAAATATATATAAAAATATACGGATTGCTTTTATATGCCCTTGATTTTTCAATCAGCCGGTTAAATGTTTTTTCATCCGCAATAAAAACAGGGTCCAATACACTCTGCGCCTGTATGCCAAATTCCGTTTTACAAATCTCCGCTCCCGTTTCTTCTCTTAAAGAAACGCAATTAAAATTTCTTATAGCGGTGGAAAAGCGCTTTTTAATTTCCTCCGGCGCATTATAGCTGTCACTGCCGAATGATGTTGCATATGAAATTTTTACTTTATCTTCTCCTGCAAATGACAGTGTGTAAAAGTCGAAAGAATGTCCGAACAAATTATAATTCCAGACCTGGTCAGATGCTACCATAAATGTTCCGCATCTCATATTTAAGCTTTTCATCTCTTCAATAGAGCCGAACAAAGGCGAAAGCGCATAATCCTTATACGGATTTTCTCTAAAAAGTATCGGTTCTCTTAGCGGACGCCACGGCTCAATATCGGGCTTTTCCAGCATCAGAACCTCATATCCCATATCCGTCAGAACACTGTACATTGCATAATGCGTCAGGTGAGCGCCGAAATTGCCCGCACTCCAGTTTGCGGCAACGACAATATCGTAAGAGTTATCTCTGATATAATGCTGAATATCCTCGACAGTTCTCTTTCCTTTAATAAAGTCAAATAAACGTGTTCTGCTTTTGTTTTCAAGGTATTGACTGAAAAATCTGTTGTTTTCCAGCGCAAATCTTATCGGGACCTTCTGCATAGACACAAATCTGCTCTTATTGTTCATAAAAAGCTTTCTGCCTTTTACGCTGTTAAGCAGCACCATGCTTAGTCCGTCACCAAGACCCTGTGAAACCTTATATTTTTCAATCCCGTAAAAAATACCTAAAGTCACGTCGGAATTGCGAGGCAATTCCGCAAATTGACAGCGATAACAGGAGGTACGCAGGGACATACAGGTGTTGTGAAAGAAAATAAAGTCTTTATTAAACACAAAACTGCCGTTTGCAAGCTCTGCCTCACATAAATCGGGACGAAAGCCATATTTCTTTGTTGAAAAATTAAATTTCTCTACCTTACCCTTGTTTTTTTCTATTTCCCGCAGTGCAATATCATAAACATATGGAGACGAAACGCCATGACAAACAAAATCTATGGTAGTCAATCCGTCTGTTTCGTCATCGGAAAGATACTTATATATTGCAGCCACATGACAAGGAGTACCGCAGAACATGACGCTTGCTTTATTTTCAAGCAGCTTTCTTATCTCTTCGAATACATTTCCCGGTGCTGCTTCTATATACTTTGCCCCTGTCAGCTTTTCTATTTCCGACGTTTCATGAATCAATGTATACTCTGCACGGTTTCCGTTCATTGCTACCGAGCAAACATATCCGCCTTGTGATATAAAATCCTGTGCCAATACCGAAAAAACTCCTCCGGCAGTGCTTTTTGAAACAATATCGGGCAAAGCGACAGCACAATAGCATTCGGGGCGCTGACTGTTGATTGTCGGCACTCCCGTTTGAGGACAAATATCAATACATTTTTTACAATCTTTACATCTTTTCTCATCCAAAACAGCTGTCAAAAATCCCTCTTCATCTATTTTAAGGGACAAAGCATTATTCGCACAATTTTTAACACAGTTGCCGCACCCCACGCATTCGTATCGTAAACTTTTAAGCTTGTCCAATATCATGGCAGATTCTCCTATTTTCTCTTAAGATGTTAGGATAATCATATACCGCCCCTAAAATAAAATCCGAAATATCGGTCATATATAAATCAACAATATCTCCTGTGATAATCGTATCACAATCCAAATACAGCGCTTTTTCTTCCTTGGGCAGAATATCCGCTATAAACATACGAAAATACATCTCGCAGGTAAGATAATTAACGGTATAAAAACAGTTTTTTGCAATATGCTTCTCGGGTTTGATTTTTTTCAGACGGATATCCACATGACATTCTTTTGAAAGCTGCTCGAATCTGACGGCATTGTCATTGGATAATTCGGAAAAAAGTATATATATTACCATATCCCTTGTACCGTGCGTGTTAGAGCATAATGACTTTATGGAACAGGCTGCTCCCGAAGCATATTCATCATTAAGCGAGTAAACAATATTTATAGTCATGCTTCTCCTGCCTTTGCTGAATTAATTATATTGTAAAAATCCTGCATTTGCTTGAATATCTAATACGCTTCCCTCAAAAACTCCAACGGACTTCGACTTTCTTTTAAATTTTCAGAAAAATACCTCCCACACTCGCCAACATCTACACCCATAATCTCGCCCATCACAGCAGGCTCTATCCCGCTCTCGGCGCACATCGCCCCAAAAGTATCCCGCAATACGGAAAAATCCGCATTTTCAATCCCACACTGCTCACATATATCCAAAAAGCGATTTTCCGCCTCCACTGAGCCATCGGTTGTAGCCGACACGATTAAGGTCTCTGATGACAAATTTCCATATACGCTTTCCATTTCATTTGTCAGAAACTTAGGCAGATAAATTTTCCTGTCATTTGCACCGCCGACTGTCAAAACGCCGCCCGAAAAGTCAAAGTCCTCACATTTCAGCCTGCAAAGCTCATCAATCCCGATCCCCGTATTCAGACAAAGATAAATCCCCTTGTCAAGCGGATTTTCCGACTGTCGCAGCAATGAAGTCAGCCTGTCCAGTTCATCGTCCGCCAAAATTCTCATACCGCCCACAGTCTCAAAATATCGATCCGCAACACGAATATTGCCGCCATTTTCTCTTGCAAATTCCAATATCAGCCGCAAAACCCTCATTACATTTGCCTGCGTTCTGATCGGCAATTTGTTAATTTTATCCCCGAGCCGTTCAATGCGGGACAAGGTCAATCGCCGCAGTCCAAATTACCCAAAACGGGAGAAATATACTCGTCATAAATGTGCAAAAACCTATCGTAAACAGAAAGCTTTAACGTATCTTTAGCGGCAGCGAAATATTTTTCGGAATAACAATCAAGCGAGTTTTCACCTGATTTGGCAAAGAAAAAATCCCTGCTGCTCCGTCTTTCCTCGTCCATGATATCTACCATTTCGCTGCGCAGACTCTCGAGGCTGTTGAAATAAAATTGCCGAATCGCTTTGGTACTGAGCTTTTCGGGATCAATGTCCGTTCCCTTGCACGCCATTTTGATTGCCCTCGAAACATTGGATCTGTTGGGAACATTTCCACACCTTGTGGTTAAAATTGTTCCCATAAAGATATTATTTTGTCGGCAATATTCCAGCAAATCATCACATAAGCTTTTAGGCAAATATACAACTCTATCCTCGTCAAAGGTGATTTTTCCTTTTTTAGCGGCATCTACGGTGAGCTGCCGCAGTTCGCTCAGCTTTAATCCTGCGCTGCCGATGGACTGCACAATTAAATACAGACGTTCATCCTCGGTTCGCTTGATTGCGTTAAGAATCTGCAAATATTCTTCAACGCTCGGCGGTTCTTCATCGAAACGCACCTTTTTCCGAGCGGCATCGATCCTTTCCATTCTATAGGGGCAGCCGATAAATTCCATATATTTATTTACCCCCGCAATACTCAGCTGTACAGCGGATTCGGAGTTTTTTCTTAACTCCTCCGCTCTGTACTTTCGAAGTAATTCGGAGGTAATTTTTTTATTTTTAGCAAAATTAACAAATTTTCTTGCCTCCCATTCATAATTTTGGCAGATACTTTTTGCTAAATTCTTGGAGGCAAGAAAATCCTTGAAGCTGTCTATACTCTGAACCGAAGCTGAAATGCCGCCCATTTTCCGTCCTCCCCAATTTAATCTTACTTTTGCATAAATTTGATAACGCATTCTTAATTTGGTAGTCATTTTTGATTGCGTCTAACATTGAATTTAAGCTTAAATTTTTGTTTTGGGGCTGCCAAAAGAGCGGGAAAAGGGTTTTAATATTTAATTTTTCGATTTTTAAAGTTATTTTCTGTTTTGTATTGACAAACAAAAGGCAGTATGTTATAATTTAAAAAAAGAAAGCAAAATTTCTGCTAAAAAAATATGGGGATAAACGACCAAATTAATAAATGGTTATATATCCCCATATTTTTTTGCTCCCCAAAATAAACCTTGCCATGCTAACTCAATATGCGTCGAAGAAATCCTTTAACTGAGCAATTTACTTAATATTATCCATTTTGCATTGGCAAGGGTTAATTGGGGGAGCAATATTTTGTTTATGACCGCAGCACCACAAGGTTCATCAGGTTTATCTGCCTAAGATGATCCGAACCGTCTTCCATGATGTAGATACGTGTGGTAGCCACACTTGAATGCCCCAAAAGATCGGAAAGGCGTACTATGTCCTTCTCCAAGGCATAGAACGACCTTGCAAACAAATGCCGCAGATTATGGGGAAATACCTTCTCGGGATCAACATAAGCGGCCGCACACAAATTTTTCATATTCCGCCAAATGTTGGAACGGTCGACGGGCTTGCCGCTGCGAGTGACAAACACCGATCCGTTGAAAATTTTCTCCTTTTTGATGTAATTCAATAAAATCTTGCGCAGCTTTTCGGGAATGAAAATAATGCGGTATTTGCCCTTGCAGGACACCTCCGCCCTGCCGATTTCCACCGCTTCGGCCGTTATATATTGCAGCTCGGACACACGAATTCCCGTGGCGCAGATAGTCTGAATTATCAATGCCAACCGTTCGTTATTTGCCGCAGTCGCCGTCTTAACAAGCCGTTTGTATTCGCCTTCCGACAGCTCGTTTCTCAGCGAAAACAGCTGCCTTTGCACCCGAAACATCTTAACGCAGAACTGTGGAACTCCAAGGAATTTCAGAAAACTGTTTATTGCGCAGATAATAGAATTTGCGCTGACAGGCGACATCTCTTTACGCAGGCTCTCCTTGAACTGCAAAACTAAGTTTTTAGACAAAATTTCATCCTTGGCAAACGCCGCAAACCGCTCCACATCGTGACGGTACTTGGTAATTGTGCGTTTGCTGCGCTCCAATTCTCTCAAATATTCCAAAAATTCCGATTGCATTTCTTTTGTTATGCACATAAAGTTATCCTCCGATTTTTTCTTTATTATAGCAAAAATCCGAGGATAATTGCAAGAACGTTGTTTTGCGGAATTTCTGTTTATTTTTCGGCTGCTTTTTCGTATTAGCAGCTCTTTTCCGTGTCTTTAAGGGGCGGTTTTGAATCGTGCAGCAGCGGCGGGATAAGGATGCTTGATAACCGAAGCTATTATCTCGTTGTTTTCCGTGCATAAAATCAAGACATATGCTTACTGCACAATTTGCAAAGGAAAAAACTGTAAGAAAAGCGAATCGACAAAGCAAAACCCTGACAAGTTGTTGGCATTGATTAAGAGTTGCCTTGCGGCTGTGTAGTTGTTGCCAAAAAGATTTTTGGATAACAGTCATAAAAAATATGCTCCCTGTTCGTTGGGAGCATATTAGGAGTCGCCTTGCGACTGTGCTATGGTTACCAAAAAGATTTTTACGCACGATGCTCCGACAGCCAATTTAAAATAGCATTGACGTCAAGATTTCCCGCAGCAATACCCAGCCCAAGATCAATCAGCTCCTGCTGTGTGTAGTCAGGCAGAACGCCGTTTGCTTCAAGGAAAATCAGCATAACATGAATCCCTGTTCGCTTATTTCCATCAACAAACGGGTGGTTGCAAATAATCGAACGGCACAATGCCGCCGCTTTTGACAACAGCGATGGATAAACCTCTTTATTGCCAAACGACTGAAACGGAGCGTTCAGAGATGAATTGAGCAAACCCACATCGCGCACTCCGCCCAAACCGCCCGTTGCTTTGATCATCATTTCATGAATCGACAAGACCTGCCGCTCTGTGAGTCTTATCATTTCGCAAGCTCCTTATATGCTTCAAGATTTTTTTCAATCAGCCTTTGGGAGATACTTGAAATATCTTCATCGGGAGCGTTCTGAATTTCCTCGGCAGCGGGAAATTCCATAATGATGTATCTCGGAACATTATTTTTCAAAATAACCGCCGAGCCTTTTTCGTCAACCAACCTTGCTACTTTGGAAAAATTCTGATTTGCTTCGATTATTGAAACCAAAGATTCCGTATTTACCAACATTGAAATCAACCCCTCTCTGCATATATTATACATCATATTTAGGATAAATTCAACCTATTTTTATAAAATCAATAAAAAACGACAATTTCCTGACGAAAACTGTCGTTTTTTCTGTGATATCGTAACCAAATAGATTTTTGGAAATGATTACATGAAAATACGCTCCCGTAAAATTGGGAGCGTATTAGGAGTCGCCTTGCGACTGGTTGGGGCGGAAGGATTTGAACCCTCGAAATGGTGGAGTCAGAGTCCACTGCCTTACCACTTGGCGACGCCCCAATTTTTACAGCGTTATTATTTTATCACAGTTCAAAAAGTTTGTCAAGACGTTTTTTAATATTTTTTAAAATAAATTTGTAAATATGCCGATAATATGTTATGCTTTTCCCCAAAAATTATACCGCATTATTGAAAAAGCAAAAATATTGTATAATCAAAAAAAATGTCCGCCGCCTAAGAGGCGGAAACGCTTTCAATATTCAACAGAAGAATATATTCTAAGCTTTCAATTATTCAAAAGCCGCTTTATATCCCTATGCTCGGGCATCACCTTATCCAAAACAGAATAAAATTTATCGGAATGATTCTGCTGTAAAAAATGCGCCAGCTCGTGACATATCACATATTCGATACAAACAGGCGGTTTTTCGGTCAAGGAGCAGTTTAAGGTTATTTTTCCTTTGGCGGGAGTACAGCTTCCCCAGCGGCTGCTCATGGCTTTTACGGATATTTTGGGATATGGAATTATAAAATCCCTTTGACGAAATCTTTGGTAGGCTTTATTTAAAAACTGCGGAAAAAGCTCCTGACCCATTTTTTTCTCCCAGCAAGCTGTTATTTCCTTAATCAGTTCTTTCCTTTCATCTTCGCTTAATGCAAAAGCGGAAGCAGGAAGATAAATTGTTAAAACCTTATCCGAAAACTGAGCAAAGGCTTTTTCGCCCTGTTTTATTACCCTCTCGATTTTTTCTCCCAAAAAGAACTGCTGCGTCATTTTTGAGCTTTTGTCAATGCGCATTTTGTGTTTTAAAATAAAATCCATATGAGCCTTAACAAATTCGTCGGCTTTCTCAACGCTTATGCGTTTTGGCACTGAAACAAATACGCTGCCGTCGCCTTTGACCCTTAAATTAAGGTTTTTTACGGATTTTCGCTCAAGACGGTAGGTTACTTCTCCCTTTTCTGTGGAAACAATGCGAATCAAAATTATACCCTCTGACTTAAGGCAGCACCGCACAATGATCGCCTAACGTCTTTGTGTGCGGTGCTGCCTTAAAATGACCTAAGAGTGTCCCCCTTGCCGAGAACAATCCCGAGAACCATCCTAAGTCTTTTGTGATAATCGTCTATCCGACTGCCGCTTGTATAGCTTATGCTTTGCTTTATTCATCATCCTTCTGCGCTTTATCGTGACGAGGATGAGCGGCCACAAACTCAACAGCACTAAGCACGGCTATGTGCATATCCACGCCGTTTTGCTTTTCCTTTAAGGAGTTGAGCTTGGAAAAAAGCTTGCCCTTATCGGTACTTACATACTTGGGCGGAAGCTTATTCAAAGCCATAGCACGAATGTCATCAAGACATTTTTCACAAGTGCAGCATTCAACTGTCGGAAGAATTTCCTTCATTTTCTGATCCACAAATACTTCCATTACATTTACAATAGGCATTTTAACACCCCTTTCAATGATGTGAACAATATAGCCGATACAATGCAAAAACTATTTCCGCAAAAATATAAATTGTTGCTTTTATACTATTTCTTAATAAGATTGCAGACAAATTTGCGAAAAGGCTGCGTTAGTGCGGGGAAATCTGCCGCCGCTGTATGCGATACGGCAAGAAAAACCGACGAAGCAATAAATGCGGGATCTTTTCATAGTTGTCTGTAAGATGATTAAAAATCAGTATCATTTTCCTACACTGTAATTATACACCAAACAGCGGATTTTGTCAAACAAAAATGTCATTTATCGCTAAAATTTTTGTGTTATGTTCTTGTGTTGCCCGAAAACCGATCGGATATGGGCAAACTCCTTTAAACCAGCCCTTTGCGCTTATACCTTTTTTCCCGCTTTAAAAAAATACCGTTTCAAAAAATGCCCACATCCAAAATTTGCTCACATCCAAAATTTGCCCACTCCAAAATGAGGAAGCCTTGCTTTTTTTGATCGAAAAAGTCCGCCAAAGGTTATAAGCTTGCCTTATTCTTCTCCCGCCTTCTTATTCTTCTCCCGCCTTAAAGTTATACACAGGCTTAATGATTTTTTTAATTTCTGCGGTATCGCCGATATTGCCGACAATGTCCTCCATTCCCTTATATGCCATGGGACACTCGTCAAGAGTATTCTTTCCCACGGAGGTGGTGTAAATGCCCTCCATCTGTTTTTTAAATTCCGACACGGTAAAGCTTTGCTTTGCCTCTCCCCTGCTCATAAGCCTGCCCGCTCCGTGGGGCGCAGAGCAGTTCCAATCCGCATTTCCCTTTCCCGTACAAATCAGGGAGCCGTCACGCATATTTATCGGTATAAGCAGAGTTTCACCCTCCTCTGCCGACACTGCGCCCTTCCGTAAAATCATATTTTTTGTGTCAATGTAGTTGTGTATCGTGGTGAACTGCTCCTCTACGCTTAGCTTCATTCCCTTGATAATTTCATCGACCATAGCCTGTCGATTTAATTCGGCAAAATGCTGTACTATTTTCATATCATGAATATACATATCAAACAGATCGCCCTCCACGTAAGCAAGCTGCTTGGGGATTGAAGTGGTCTTTGTATTTTTCAGGGATTTTATGCTTTTTTGTATGGTTTTTTCCTTGCCCTCCGCCTTAAGTCTTGCAATAAGCTCGTCTATATCCCTTTTAGATGCGCCGTTAAGGGCGGCGTAGCCTTCATTTTGGTAGTAATTGGCTACCTCCAGACCCAAATGACGGCTGCCCGAATGAACCACTATATAAATATTGCCTTCCTCATCCTTATCCGCTTCAATAAAGTGATTGCCTCCGCCGAGAGTGCCTAAGCTTTTTTCCGCCCGCAGCGGGTTTATCTTCTTATAGCAATATAATTCCTCTAAAGAAACGCTGTTAAAGTAGCGGTGAGCCTTTTCACGAATATTAAACCCCGAGGGAATTTTTTCATAAATAAGCTTGTCAAGCTTTTGCAGCTCAATATGCTTTTCCTTAATACGCACCGTTTCCATACCGCAGCCTATGTCTACTCCCACAAGGTTGGGCACTATCTTGTCTCTCACAGTCATAGTTGTGCCGACAGTGCAGCCCGCGCCTGCGTGAATATCGGGCATAAGCCTTATTCTGCTGCCACTTGTGAATTCCTGGTTCAATAAAAGCATTACCTGGGAAATGGAAGCCTGGTCTACAATATCTGTAAATATTTTTGCATTGTTGTATTTTCCGTTTAATTCTAACATATAATTTCCTTTCTCAAATTTATCTCTCTTTTTCCCGACCCTTGTACACCCCGTTTGCGCCGCAAAATATCAGCCGCTTTTGGGAATCGGCTGATATTGTTTTTTAGTATATCACCTTTTGATTTGAAATTCAAGCAAAACATTTTGAAATATTGTACAGGCTGCATAATACCAATAACCGAGAAGCTGCAAAAAACAAGCTTTTTTATTTTCTCAGAAAAAACCGGCGCTGATTTTTCACTGCCTTCAAGTGCTGCGGCAGCTTGTCCGCTGCCCGCCGTAATTGTCCCCCTGCACCGCCGCAGGATTTGACGGCGGATTTTGAGCTTCACTACGGAGTTTCACTATTTTTAAAGGTTTCCATTAATCATTCAGGGCATTTTTTATAAACGCAAAAATACGATGTTGTTATTTTTTGCTGCTTTTGTTTAAAGCAAATGTCTTTATTTCAGCGCCGAGCCGGTGTCCTTTCCGCAATTTAATTAAGCCGTCTTGATTTTTTATAAATTAAATTTCGCCAAATGTTTTTATTTTTGCAGCAATTTACACAAATTGCCTTAAATTTTTTGTTGAGTTTTTTGTAATTTTCTATTGCATTTTCTTGAAATAATTGCGCTTATATCATTTTTCCGTAATTTTCGTCGGCGGATTTTTCACATAAAGCCCTCAGGGCTTTAAAAACCATGAATATGGCGGCGATTTTTTAAATTGTTTTATTAAATTTTGCGGTTTCCCGGCGTATTGTATTATGTAAAAACATATAACCTAATTTTTTATGCGGAAAAATAGGGTCGTCCGTTTATTTTCAACAGAAAAAAGCCGCTTATGACGGCGCTTTTATAAGATATTCCTTTGAGCGCTTTATTCCTTGCCTTTTTATCCTGTGTAAAAAAATGCCGTAACCTAAATTTTCACAATATAAATCTTTCCCTCAAACATTATAAATTTAAAATCCGATGACCTGATTTTTTCTTTATATGTTTATAATGTGTTTATACGAAAGCATTTATAAGCTGCAATAACCAAAGCGGCTTAAAAAAATTTTTATTCCCTGATCATCAGCTTCCCAAAAACAGTCTTACCGCCCATCCGCTTAAGAACCAGCCGCATAAATCCCCCACCAGCGCCGCCGCTAACGCATACCTTGTCTTTTTTACCTTTGTGGCGGCAAAGTATACTGCAAGAGTATAAAAGGTTGTTTCACTGCTGCCCAACATAACGGAGGCTACTCTGCCCGCAAAGCTGTCAGCGCCGCTGCTGCCCAATATGCTTTCAAAAACAGCTACCGCACCGCTTCCCGAAAAGGGACGAAGTATGGCAAGAGGGGTACACTCCCGAGGGAATCCGAAAAAATCCGATAAAGGCGCAAGAAAGCTTGATATAAGCTCCACACCGCCGCAGGATCTGAACATTCCCACACTTACCACTAACGCCATAAGGGAGGGAAAAATATCCTTAACCGTTGTCAGCCCCTCTTCTGCGCCCTTTATAAATTCCGAAAATATATCCGTTTTTTTAACAAGTCCAAAAATACATACCGAACCGAAAATCAGGGGTATGGCATAATCGCCTATGTTTATTTTTGCAAATATATCCGTAAAATTTTCAAAAAATAAGCTCAAGATGTCACCTTACTTTTTCTTAGAACCTGTTCTGATATAAAAGCTTATTATTGTAATAAAAATGCCTTAACGTTATTTTTTAATACTATGCTGCTTTGATTAAATCCAAATTACAGCTTAAGGGTTAGTTGGATTTTTTACCTCTGCTCCAACAAAAAATAACATTAAGACATTATTTTTGCTGTTCCTACAAAAATAGCATTACGTTATTTTTTAGGTATTTCCTTTTATACCGGGGATTTATCAAATTATGCCTGTTCTCAGCAAGCCGCAATAAATCCTTTGATTTGATTTTTTCTTTTGCTTTTATAAGCCTTGCCTTTTACCCGTATTCCTTTTGCTTTCACCGCAAAATTCGACAGGAAGCTGCAAATTTTCCGAAATAAAATAAGTTCATTTGATTTTTCTCTTGTAAGCCTTGGCAAATATTTTTGCCGCAATAACCGTCAATGTCACATTCACCACCGACACCGCCCATACTGCGGGAAGAATTTCCATAGGAGCGGAAGATCCGTGCTGCAATCTTAAGGCGGCGGCTGTGGTGGGTATAAGCTGTAAGCTTGCCGTGTTCAGAACCGTAAAAAGGATCATATTGTCCGTTGCGGCTTCCGAGGATTTTTCTTCCTTTTCCAGCTCCTTCACGGCGGCAATGCCAAAGGGTGTTGAGGCGTTGCCCAAGCCCAAAAGATTGGCGGTAATGTTTAAAACTATGTACTGCATCGCCTTTCCCTTTTTGTTAATTCCCCTAAAAAGTCTTGAAAGAATGGGGCTTAATCCCTTTGCTATGATTTCGGTAAGCCCCGATGCCTGAGCCACACGCATTATTCCGCTCCAAAGGCAGATTATTCCGCACAATGTTACGGCAAGCGCCACCGCGTCGCCGCAGGAATTTATTATCCCATTGCTTACAGCGGCTGCGTCGCCTCTTATAAAGCCAATAATGACGGATAAAATTATTAGACCGCCAAAAATATATTTCATCATATTAAACGCCCGTTCCGCTTTTGTTATTAACATAATTAAATAACGCCATACCGATAACCGCTTGAAGAGACTGTAAGAAATTGACAGCTGACAATTATTGTGTCGCTTTTGCCGACAGATTTGAAGTTTTACGTTTCTGCCGACATTTTAAATCCTTTCTTTGAAAAATGCCACATTCGCATAGGCGATAAAACCGACCAATGATATTTTAAATCAATCGGCGAAACCGTTCCGCAACTGTCAACTGTCAATTTTTACGACCCCATCGCCCCTTAAAAATTATGCTGCATTACGCTCAATTATTACCTGTTTTCATTGACTTTTGCCCCATACCTATGATAAAATATGATAGGTCGATTATAAATGCTCTGTAATTTCCACAGCGCTTTTT
Organism: uncultured Clostridia bacterium; assembly: GCA_947427325.1. Classification (GTDB taxonomy): domain Bacteria; phylum Bacillota; class Clostridia; order Oscillospirales; family Ruminococcaceae; genus Ruminiclostridium_E. The sequence continues at coordinate 20,698 of CANEHP010000006.1, forward strand.
TTAAGGCTTTTTTTAAAAAGGAGAAAAAACAATGAGCAATTTACCGTTAGCACAAACTCCTCCAATGGGCTGGAACAGCTGGAACACCTTTGGCTGGAACATTAACGAGGAGCTTATCAAGGGCATAGCCGACAAATTAGTCGAGCTTGGCTTAAAGGACGCAGGATATGAATATGTGGTTATCGACGACTGCTGGAGCGAAAAAGAGCGTGACAGGGACGGCAGGCTTGTTCCCGATAAAAACAAATTTCCGAACGGCATCAAGGCTATTGCCGATTATGTACATTCAAAGGGACTGAAGTTCGGCATTTACTCCTGTGCGGGAACTCACACCTGCGCAGGCTACCCGGGCAGCTTTGAGTATGAGTTTGTTGACGCACAAACTTTTGCCGAGTGGGGAGTTGACTATCTTAAATATGACTACTGCTACCGCCCCATACACGCTCCGGGCGAAAATCTTTACAAGCGTATGGGTATGGCTCTGCGCAACTGCGGAAGAGATATTGTTTTCTCTGCATGCAACTGGGGCGCCGACGACGTATGGCGTTGGATAAGGGAAAGCGGCGCACAGCTTTACCGCTCCACAGGAGATATACAGGACAACTGGCAGTCTATAAAGAGCATTGCCGTAAGCCAGCTTGACAGAGAGTGCTATGGCGGCACATACTGCTGGAACGATATGGATATGCTTACCGTAGGAATGAACGGAAAGGGCGACAACACCGAGGTTCTGGGCGGCGAAGGAAAGCTTGCGGGCTGCACCGATACTCAGTATAAAACCCATTTTGCTTTATGGGCAATGATGAACAGCCCTCTGATGATAGGCTGCGATATAAGAAAGGCAAGCGATGAGGCGTTAAAAATTCTCTCCAACAGGGAAATAATTGCCATAAATCAAGATATGGAGGGCAGAGGTCCTTACTGTATTAAGCAGTGGAACAACCCCGACAATGTGTTTGCTCTTATCAAGCCCTTAAACGGCGGAGATTACGCAATAGGTATGTTTAATTTAAGCGACAGCGCCTCGGAAATGTCACTGCAATTTTTTGATATAGGACTTCCCGCCTCCACAGGCTTGGGCTTGTCGTTCCGCGAATGCCACAGCGGAGAGGACGAAGGCGTGTTTACCGACAGGCGTTCCGTCAGACTTGAACCTCACGACTGCCGTGTTTACCGCTGCAAGCTTGTTAAGCTTTAGGGTTAAATACGGACTGTAAAAATTGCGGCAAAAAAGATCCGAGCGGCGGTAGAATACCGTCTGTTCATGGATTTTGGGCGCTGTCCCTCGTTGGACAATCATCAATACGGTCAAATCTTTGATTAGAGATTAAGGCTTCTGCGGAAAGAGCACCTTATACTAATTCTTGACTGAAAGTAGACAATCTTTGCGGTCTGATTTTCGCAATACTGCGTTGTCGTCCTTGCAAGGCGTCAGCCTTGCGGCGTCCTCCGCCTTGTCTTGCAAAAATCATCCTCGCAAATCTTTTGTCTACTTTCAATCAAGAATTAGTATTAGAGTGAAAAATATTTTTATTTTTAAAGGAGATCGTTTATGGGATATGAAGCAGCAGGAATGCTTATTATGCTTATTATAATTTTTTCCGTCGTATGGTATGTGGGAGAGATCTGCTCCGTATTGGGAATAGTTTTCGGCTGTATAAGCAGCTCCAATTCAAAAAAATATGTTAACACAAAGGGCTTGAGTAATTTTAAAACCGTAAAAAATTACCATACCGCCGCCACCGTATTTATGATAATAAGTTCGGTTATTATCGCATTATGGCTTGTGTTTTGGATCTGGCTGGGAATTATGTCCGGCGAAAATAAAAATAACAGCGGCACTGTCCTAAATGCGGCAAATGACGGTTATTTCGATTGGGCGGTTGATTTTTTTGCGTCAAGCATAACCATGTTAGCGGTGCATATCGGTTCGGTTATAGCGGGAATCGTTGCTCAGGTTAAGTATAAAAATGCAAAGGAGCTGTATGAAGATATATTAAGCGGAAAAGTCGTTCCCCCTCCTCCACCTGTTGTTCCTATGCCGTTTTATCCCGCAAATCCTTATCAGCCAAACGGATATTATCAAAACGGCTATAACAATCCCTATCAGCAAAACGGCGGTTACAACAACCCGCAAAATCCCTACGGACAGTATAACAGTCAGCAATATACGGGACAGAACAGTTATAACCCAAATCGGCAGGGATATGGGCAGCCCCCTCAGAATAACGCCTACAATAATCAAGGCTATGTTCAGCCGCCCCAAAACAGCACGTTTACAGTCGGACAGACAAATTCGCCCTCACCGTTTCCCGATCCCACAATAAGTCCTTCCGCCGGTGAAGCCGAACAAAACGGCGTCACTGCAAGCGGCTTGCAGAGCGGCTTGCAAAATGAATCACAGAATGAATTGCAGAACAAAGACGCTTTTTCCGAAAAAACCGTTGTTTGTCCTAAGTGCGGCGGAGATAATTCGGACAGCAGCAGATTCTGCACTCATTGCGGACAGATTTTGAAATAAGCACAACATTAAGCCTTGACGAACACCGCCGTAACGGTAATAAATTCCCCATGGATCTCCGCAAAAACTTCCCCGCCCATTTTATGCATAAGCTGACGGCAGATATAAAGCCCAAGACCGCTGCCCCCTTGCTTCTCCGAATTTGAACCCCTCCAAAAGCTTTCGAAAATATGGGGAAGCTCCTTTGAGCTTAAGGTGCTGCCGCTGTTTTTAACGGAAACCAAAATGCAGTTGTCCTCCTCGCCGAAATCAACATAAATGCTTTTTCCGTCGCCGTATTTTACGGCGTTTTCCACAATATTCTGAATAACCTCGATACTGCGGTCAATATCGCCCTTTATCAGGCAATCGTCATACCGTCCTACTTCAAAATCCGTCTTTATAAGCGACAGCTTTTCGGAGTAATAATTTTCTATATCCGTTACAAGCCTGCTTAAATAAAACTCGCCGCCGTTCACCTCCATGGAAAGGAAATCTTCCTTTGATGCTGTAATTATCCGACTTACATAGCTTTCTATCTCGTCCGCCTTAAGGTTGATATTTTCGGCGATTTCAAGCTGCTTTTCCTTCTCGGAGTACAGCCCCTTGGAAAGAGCCTTTGCGTACAGCTTTATTGCGGACAGCGGAGTTTTTATGTCGTGGGACAGAGACAAAAGCAGCGTTTTCTTCTCCCTTTGAAGCTCTGTTTCCCGTTTTTTCTGCTTCTCCATATTCTCGCGGAGCAAATCCACGCCCCATATAAAACGGCTGAAAAAACGGCTTTTATTTTCCTTTAACGGCAGTGTAAGATTGCCCTTTGAAAGCTCGTAGGGGACGTTTTTCAGCTTGTCAAAGGGAGCTATTATCTTTATTTTCACATAAAGAACCATTATAACGATAAAAGCCGACATAATTCCGAGTATTACATTTACTGCGGCAATAACGGCTTTGCCGCTGTCCGAAGCCCTGTAGTCGAAACGGTAAAGCCTGCCGTTAATTTCACGTATTGCATAATCGCTTTCCGATTTATAAAAATCCTCGCCGTATTCGGTTATATTTGTCACATATTTAAAGTCGGAAGGGTCCGGACCCTCTATGCCGCTTTGCTCGATTTTAAGAGCAAGGCGGTTTATTTCAACCATATAAGGTCTGCCCCCGTCCCTGCCGCCCATATTCGTCAGAAACAGGTTTGCCGCTGCAAAAATCAATGCCAAAACCGCAAGAGCAAGGGCAAAAATTCTGTTAATCGCCTTCATATTTATAGCCCACTCCCCATACCGTAAGAATTCGCTTGGGTTTTTTCGGATCGTCCTCTATTTTCTGCCGCAGCCATTTTATGTGTACCGTCAGGGTCTGCTGCTCGGAAAAGCTGTCGCTGCCCCATATCCTATTAAAAATATACTCTTTTCTCAGCGTCCTTCCCTTATTCTCGATAAGCAGCAAAAGCAGATCAAATTCCTTTGCGGTAGTCTCTAATTTTTTATCGTCCCTATATACCGTTTTTTCCGTTTTGTTAAGTCTTAAATTTCCCTCTGTGATTTCATCGAGAGAATATCTCCTTTTAAAAATCCCCGCAATTTTTGCAAGAATAATGTCAATGTCATAGGGCTTTTCAATGTAATCGTCTGCGCCCGAGATAAGCCCGTTGAGCTTATCGTCCTTGTCTGTTTTTGCGCTTACCATAAGAATGGGAGTGTTGCTTTTCTCCCGTATTTTTGAGCATACCGAAAACCCGTCCGTTCCGGGAAGCATTATATCAAGCACAATAAGCCTTGCGCCGTATTTTTCATACAGCGACAAGGCTTTTTCTCCGCTTTCGCAAAGGGAAACGGTATAATTTTCCGCACGCAGGAAATCGCAGAGCAAGCCTGCAATTTCCTTGTTGTCCTCGACAATAAGTATATCCGTCATGTCTTTTCCTTTCGGCTGAGCCGCTTCCGAGCGGGCATGGGACAAGGCGTTGCACCCTTTACCAGCCAAGCTCCAGCAGCCGGTTATTAAGCGACCTTTCACGCTCCCTCATCTGCGAGGGATTTTCACATCTGCCTAAATTATACTCCCCCTCTATGTTTCCGTCAACTATATATAAAACTCTTGTGCATTTTGCGGCGACCTTTGAGTCGTGAGTGACAAGCATAACCGTTGTGCCGTCGGCGTTAAGCCTTGCAAGCTCGTTCATGACCTCGTCCGACGCTGTGCGGTTCAGTGCGCCCGTAGGTTCGTCCGCAAAAATAATTTTGGGATTATTGATCATACTGCGGCAGATACATGCTCTCTGAAGCTGTCCGCCCGAAACCTCGGTAATATCGTTGTCGGCAATTTCGATAATGCCCAGCCTGCGCATAAGCTCTTCGCCCCTCTTTACGGTTTCCCTGCGTGTTTCCCCGGTCTTTTTGGATTGACAGGCGGGGAGAATTATGTTATCCAGAACGGTAAGGTTTTTTAACATATACATCTGCTGAAAGATAAAGCCCATTTCGTCAAGACGCAGATCGGCAAGCTCCTTTTCGTCAAGCTTTGCAATGTTCCTTCCGCAAAAGCTCACTTCTCCCGCAGTAATGCTGTCCATACCCGAAACGGCATAGAGAAGAGTTGACTTCCCCGAGCCCGAGGGTCCCATGATCGCCGTCATTTCGCCCTCTTCAATACTGAAATTCACGTTTTTCAGCACGTTGTTCCGGCGCTTGTTTACTATATATGTTTTGCACAGGTCCTTTGCCTTTAATACTGTACTCATAGTTAATAATCTCCTTTTGTTTATTCAATGTTTGTGGCTTCCGAGGTCTTGATTGTTTTTGTATAAAGCGATGTAAGCCACGCCGTAAGGGCTGTGACCACAAATATTACGGCAGGGTAGAAAAGGAATATTTGCAGAGGGTCAATGTTAAAGTCAACATCATTTGCGCCCATAATCCCGAAAATAGGGGTAATGCAAAGCTCAGTCATGGGTATTGACAAAGCTGCCGCCAAAACTGCGGCTATAAGCGCCGCAATGCCGAGGCGTGCGGTGTGCCATTTTACTATATCCGAGGTCTTAAAGCCAATGGCTTTTAAAATGGCGATCTGGCTTCTTTCATCGGAAATAAAGGAGCGTTCCACAAGCACCGTAACAAGGATAACCACAATTATTGTGATACCTAAAAGCAGAAGCTGCACCGCCATCATGGTAGGTACAACGGATATACAGTCCACGCAGTATTCCGCCGCAGTAAATACCTCTTTATTGCCGTAAAGCTCTATTATCCTTTCCTTGCGGTTTATAATTTCTTCATCGGAGGGATTGTCGGTAAAGTTTATCTGATTTTGCAGGATACCCGAAACATATGCCATTTCGGTGGGAGCGCCGTCCGATAATCTTGCTGTTTCACCCACATTCATCATGCTGTGAAAATATCCCGTTATGATACAGTCAAGCTTTTCTCTGCCGAAATCGACCGTGACCGTATCGCCGATTTTCGCATTCAGCTTTTCGGAGATCTGAGGCGTGACTGCAAGTTCATTTCTGTTTATCGGCGCAGCGCCTTCATAATACTCATACTCCTTTGCACCGATGTTAATACTCTGCGCACAGGTGACGGAAAAGTCCTTTCCCTTTGACGTAAGCTTGTACTTATACTGAACGTCAGCGCCGACGGTACAGGGCATTCCCTCCCCGGCAAGCTCGTCGGCTATACGCTTTAGCTCCTTTTCCGCTTCTTCCCTGTTTGCCAGATTCATCATGCGCATGCTGCCTTCAATATCGGTAATATAAAGATCGCTGCCTTCCTTTGTTCCAAGGGTGGAAATAAGCTTTGAGCTGTTCATTGTAGCCGTGGTGTTTACAACCATAAGCACAAGCAGAGTGCAGATAAGGAAGGATACTATTACCGTCATAAAACGCTTGGGCGCTGACAGGATATCGTTTGCCGCCATAAAAAGGCTTGGTCTTGCCTTAATCCTGCCTATGCGGAAAAAACTCTTTTTCTTAAAACGTTCCCCCGTCTGCCCCGAGCGGATAGCGTCAATAGGCGTGAGCTTTTTGACTCTTCCCGTACAGCCGTAAGCAAAGAGCAGAATTACCGCCATTGTTCCCACGGTGCTTACAATGTTTACCGGCAGCCCCGCATTATTGCCCAGCACCAT
>CANEHP010000007.1 GCA_947427325.1 uncultured Clostridia bacterium
CGTCAAAAATGCTCGCAATATGGCATATTGCTGTGCTTTTTTCCTTGATATTTTTTATTTGCGTCTGCATCCTGCGGCAAACTTTAATTGGGGGAGCAATAGTATAAGGCAGTTTTTTGTGGAGTTGCCTTAATTATTAGAGCGTGTTCACATAAAATCAGTATGCAGATTTTCGTGCATAATTTTGTTGCCTGCAAGGCAAAATTTTGCAGGAATATCGTCATATTTCAAAAAATTTTAACGAAGCAGGCGGCAAAATTTGCCGAAAAGATGCTTGCTGAGCTTTATGTGAACACGCTATAGATTATATGCAGGGAAAATATATTTTTTACATTATTATGAGGTGAAAAATGATAAGGAAAATAACCGAAAACGATAAAAATGAATATATAAAAATGGCTGAGGAGTTTTATCGCTCTGACGCAGTTTCTCACGGCATTCCAAAAGAATATTTCATAAATGCTTTTAATGAAGCGGTTAAGGGCAGTCCCTTTATTAAGCTGTATATTTTGGAGCAGGAGGGAATAATTGCAGGGTATGCCGCCGCTGCCGTTACCTTTACCACCGAGGGCGGCGGTAAAACCCTGTGGATTGACGAACTGTATATTAAGGAGCAATTTCGGGGCAGGGGCTTGGGAAGAGGTGTTGTTAAGTTTTTCCAAAGCGATAAAAGCGTCAAAAGAATTAGGCTTGAAGTTACGCCCGAAAATGAACGGGCTAAGCATTTGTATAAATCGGAGGGGTTTAAGGAATGTGAATACAGGCAGATGATTTTTAACAATATTTGACTAATACTAATTCTCGTCTAAAAACAGACAAGGATTTGCGAAAATCAGACCGCAAAGATTGTTTGTTTTTTAGTCGAGAATTATAGCGTGTTCACATAAAATCAGTATGCAGATTTTCGTGCATAATTTTGTTGCCTGCAAGGCAAATTTTTGCAGGAATATCGTCATATTTTAAAAAATTTTAACGAAGCAGGCGGCAAAATTTGCCGAAAAGATGCATGCTGAGCTTTATGTGAACACGCTCTTATAATAACCTGTCTTTTTTTACTGTAAGGAAAAAGGCACAGACTTCATTATGAGGCGGCAATAGGTGATAAAATGGAAAGTAAAGGTAAAATTTTTCTCAAATATATTAAGCAATACCGCTATACCGTTCTAATGTTTCTGATTTTCTCGGGAATATTTGCAATGGTTTTTTCGTTGTACGATTTGCAGGCGGAAGCGGTTATATATGGTGCGGGACTTTGCTTATTGCTGACAGCGGCGATTGTTCCTGCGCATTTTTATTTCTATCTTAAAAAACACAGAGAAAGAGCGGATCTGCTTCAAAATATTGAAATTGTCTCCGAAAACTTTCCAAAGCCCGATACGTTGTCCGAAGAAGATTATTGGGATATGGTGTTAAAGCTTAAAAGGCTGTTAAATGAAAGTATTACGGCAAAAAACAATCAGCAAAGGGAAAATGTGGAATATTACACAACCTGGGTACATCAGATAAAAACTCCCATAAGCGTTATAACAATGATTTTGCAGGGGGAGGACACGGCGGAGCATTTGGAGCTGTCCGCACAGCTTTTTAAAATAGAGCAGTATGTGGAAATGGTGCTGAACTATATCAGGCTTGGCGGCGACTCCTCCGACCTTGTTTTTGAGGAATACTCGGTAGACGGCATAATTAAGCAGGCGGTACACAAATACGCTCCCCAGATAATAAGAAAGCGCATAGCCTTAAAATACGAGCCGAAAGAGGATCTAAGGATAGTGACCGATGAAAAATGGCTGCTTTTTATTATAGAACAGCTTTTGTCAAATGCCGTAAAATACACCGAAAACGGAGAAATAGAAATTAAAGTAACAGAGGAAAAAAAGCTTATAATAAGGGATACCGGAATGGGTATAGAAAAAGAGGATCTGCCTCGGATTTTTGAAAAGGGCTTTACAGGCTACAACGGCAGAGCCGACAAAAAATCCACAGGCTTAGGGCTTTATCTTTGCAAGCTTACGGCGGATAAGCTGTCGCATAAGATAGAGGCAGAGTCAAGAGTCGGAAAGGGAACTGCCGTTACGGTCGATCTGAAGCGCTATAAGCTTGAAGCGGAGTAGATCAAATATTACGAAAATGTCACATGGAAATATTACAATGTCACTTTTTTCAATGTAAAGGTATAAATAATTTTGCTAAAATATCATCAGAATAAACAGATTAAAGGAGAAAGCTATGACGATATTGGAAACAAAATGCTTAAAGAAAATTTATACCGCCAGATTTGGAGGAAATCAGGTAAAAGCCTTGTCCGACGTTTCTTTCTCGGTAGAGCAGGGAGAATATGTTGCCATAATGGGCGAGTCGGGTTCGGGCAAAACCACTCTTTTGAATATTTTGGCAGCCCTTGATAAGCCTACCGGCGGACAGGTGCTTTTGGAGGGGAAGGACATAACTTCCATAAAGGACAAGGATATCGCCGCATTCAGACGGGATAATTTAGGCTTTGTATTTCAGGATTTTAATCTTTTGGATACTTTTACATTACAGGACAATATTTTTCTTCCGTTGGTGCTTAGCGGGAAAAGCTTTGTGGAAATGCGCGAAAGACTGCTTCCGATAGCTAAGAAACTGGAGATTTTGGAATTATTAAATAAATATCCCTATGAGGTTTCGGGAGGTCAAAAGCAGAGAGCGGCAGTTGCCAGAGCCATTATAACCTCTCCCAAGCTGATTTTGGCAGATGAACCCACAGGCGCATTGGATTCACGCTCTACCGACAGTCTTTTAAAAATCTTTAACGATATAAATGCAGAGGGACAAACCATAATAATGGTGACCCATTCCACCAAGGCAGCAAGTCATGCGGGCAGGGTGCTTTTCATAAAGGACGGGCAGGTATTCCACCAGATTCACAGAGGAAACGACACCAACAGAGAAATGTATCAAAAAATTTCCGATACCCTTACAGTAATAGCCACGGGCGGCGCTTATACCGCAGGCGGATTTTTCGGGGGTGAGGAAAATTGAACAATAAGCTTTATCCCCGACTTGCGGCGGAGAATATAAAAAAGAACGGAAAAACCTATATTCCATATATCATCACCTGCGTATTAACCGTTGCAATGTTTTATATGATAAATTCCCTTGCCACAAATCCGGAGCTTAGCAGCATGAAAGTCGGCGGATCGGTAATGCCGGGGGTATTGGGCATGGGCTGTGTGGTAGTGGGAATTTTTGCGGTGATTTTTCTTTTTTACACCAACAGCTTTTTGATGAAGAGAAGAAAAAAGGAATTTGGCTTATACAATATTTTAGGTATGGGCAAAAGGCATATAGCCAAGGTGGTTGCCTTTGAAACACTTTATGTGGCGGTAATCAGCCTTGTGCTGGGCTTGATTGTGGGAATATCCTTTGATAAGCTGCTTTATATGTGTATAGCAAAAATATTCGGTGCAAAGGTTTCTATGGGTTTTTATATTTCCGTTTATTCTATAATAACCGTATTTATTCTTTTCGGCATACTTTTCAGCTGTATACTGCTTAATTCGTTAAAGCAAATCGTGTTATCCAATCCCATAGAACTGCTGAAGGGCGGAAATGTGGGAGAAAAAGAGCCGAAAACCAAGTGGATAATGACTGCCTTGGGCGTTATCTGCCTTGCGGCGGGTTATTATATGGCAGTTACCGTGGAAAATATGGGAATTGCAATAGGTATTTTCTTTATTGCGGTGATTTTGGTCATAATAGGCACTTATATGCTGTTTACGGCGGGCAGCATTTTTCTGCTTAAAGTCTTGAGAAAAAATAAAAGATATTATTATAGGCCCAAGCACTTTATTTCCGTTTCGGGAATGATCTACCGTATGAAACAAAACGCCGTGGGACTTGCGAACATCTGTATTTTATCTACAATGGTTTTGGTTATGATATCCTGCACTTCGGCTTTGGTAATAGGAATTGACGATACAATAGACAGGTCAAATCCTTATGACCTGTGGGTGAATGTTTATCACCCTTACAACACTGATTCCGAAAACAGCGGCAGCGCATATTCGGGCTTGAAGGAAATAGAGAGCTTGGCGGAGAAGTACAAGGACAGCCTTGAAGAAAAGGGAAATTATACACTTTTAAGCTTAAACTGTAATTTAACGGAAAACATAGCCTCTCTTGAGGGAAACATAAATTTTGAGGCTCAGATCATTCTTGAGGAGGAGCGCAACAAATATTCGGGAGATAATGTTATCCTTGATCTCAATGCAGATGAGGTATATCTGTATACGGTCAACAGAAGCTTTGACTATTCGACCGTGACAATGTTCGGCAAGGAGTATAAGGTGAAGGGCGTTGACGCTCATAGTGATAATTTTTCCTATCCTTCATTAACGATTTATGTAAAAGATATGGACGCCTTAATGGAGATAAACGATAATGTAAATAAGGAAATGGGCAATGTTGAAAAATATAATCGTTTGAACCGTGCTTTACAGTACAATATCACAGATGAAGAAAAAAGGGAGGAGATACTTAACGCCTTTTTTGAAGTAAATAAAAAATACTCGGTTTACGTGTCTGACAGAGATTCTGCAAAGGAAGATTATATGGGGCTTTACGGCGGACTGTTTTTCCTGGGATTATTTCTCGGAACGCTTTTTATAATGGCTACTATTCTGATTATTTACTACAAGCAGATTTCTGAGGGCTATGAGGATCAAGGCCGCTTTGAGATAATGCAGAAGGTGGGAATGAGCAAGGGCGAGGTCAGGTCCGCCATACATTCACAGGTTTTATGCGTTTTCTTTCTGCCGCTGATTACTGCGGGAATCCACACAGGCTTTGCTTTTAACTTAGTGCTTAAATGTATGTACGCTTTGGGCTTTGCAAATGTTCCTCTTTATGTGACCTGCACTTTGGCAAGCTTTTTAGCCTTTGCGGTTATGTATATTGTCATTTATTTGATAACCGCAAGGACTTATTATAAGATTGTAAGCAAATAATATTATCGATTATGATCCCCTTTTTACAATTAAAAAGGGGATTTTGTTATTCGGTTACAGTTTTTACTTGAATTATAGAACTTTTTGTGATATACTTTAATGTAATGAAAAAAATATAGTTGAAACTGTATGGAGCTTGAAAGGATAGTTTATGTCATATACCGATGATAAAAGGGAATTACTGAAGTTAAAGCAGGGGATAATAGAAGAAAGCGAGCTTATTCCCGTCGATGAAGAGGGAGCTGCCCATAAGGGGAAGAATGAGATCAAAGGGTTAAAAAACAGGTTGGCCAACTTTATGTATCACTATAAATGGATTTTGATTTTCGGAATTATCTTTGCAGCAATAATAGCTTTTATGATCGTCTCCACTGTTGGCAAGAAAAAGGGAGATATAAGGATATTGGTTTTTTCGGGAAACGCAGAAACTGCTTCCTCGCTTATGTATAAGAATAATGATTTCTCCTATGCCTTTACTCAATATACCGAGGACTTTGATGAAAACGGATATGTGTATGTTGAACTGTTCGATATGAATTTATCGGAGGGTCAGGACTATAACTATTATTATACAAACCAAACAAAGCTGTTTGCCGAGATTTCGTTGGGTGAAGCGCAGATTTTTATCGCCGATAGGGAAATTTTGCAGACTGTTTTAGGCGAGCAGTCTCCGGGAGAAGCATTTGAGGATCTGTCCGCTCTTTATCCCGATGAATCAAGAATAGCAGACAAGTACTATTATAAAATCAAAGGCTCAAAGCTTGCAGAAGCGGCAATGTACGAGAAAAGCTGTCCCGATGATCTATATATTGTTATCAGGAAAGAGGGCTTTAAGGGTATGAGCGGCTATACCGACAAAATGGCGGAAAAACACAGAAGGGCAATGATAGTATTTGATAATATTGTTAAGGATAATAAAGTTACCGATCCGTTGGAAGAGAAAAAATAATTATTACGGAATTTTTAGAACTTGTTCTCATAGGAATGGTGCGCGGATTTTCGAGCAAATTTTGTCGAGGACAAGGAAAAATTCCGCAGGAATACTCGTGTATTTCAAGGAATTTTGACGCAGTCATCGGCAAAATTTGCCGAAAAGATGCGTGCCAATTTCTATGAGAACAAGTTCTTAAAGGCTACACCGCACAAATACCAAATGACGGTAATTGTGCAGTGTTGTCTTAAAATTTCATAATTTATGCATAATTAAAATTATTTTTTATTGGCGTCAACTTCGTTTCTGCAAATTCTTGCGTCTATATCGTCTTTGTTTCTTACGCAGCCGTTTTCGGTGGTGATGTTGTCGGTAACGATATACGTGAGATACTGCGGCTCTTTGGTTTTGTTGGGATATTGGCTGCTGTCGTTTCCTCTGTTAACGGTGCTGTTTTTATTTTCTGCTTTTTTGTCACTCATTATAAAAACTCCTTTAAGCCGCCGGCATAGCGTTCCTCGGCAGATAAAAGATCCTTTGCCTGCGATACCGTTTTTTCGTCTGCGTTTTTTGCTTTGTTTATGGTTTTTGCCATATCCACAATACCCATGTTGGTACCGTTATACATTATTTTTGCGATGTTTTGACAGGAGCCGTCCATGGCGGTTTTCATATTTATTCCCATTTCGGCAGCCATTTTATCCATTTTAGGCGGCTCTTCGGGTTCGCCGCCAAGCTCCCTTATACGCCGGCTGACTTTATCGATGCTGTTATCATAGTGCATACGCTGTTTTTGTATATAGTCCTTTAGATTTTCGTCGCTGCATTTTTCGGTAATTCCGTCTATACATTCAGACGCCATTTTGCAGTTTTGATAAATATTGTTCAGTATTGCAAGATCATCATTTTTTGACATTGAAATTCCTCCTAAAGTTATTTTACAATTATTATTTAACGAAAGGATACTTTTATGCAGAGAAAACCTTTTTGGAAGCTTTTGCTTTTGGGCATAGGATATATGGCAATGGGAAATGTTATGTCCACAATTATGACGGTTGCCGCTTCGATAGTTGCCAATATTACGGCAATAATGATCGTGCTTTTTGTCTTAACCCTGTTTGTTTTTTATTCCCTGTGCTTTACTGTGGCATACAAGGACGGACAGCGGGAAATGGTAATGTTAAAAAATCACCGTGTCGATTCCGTTTCAAAATCAAGGTGGGTTTTTGCGGGCTTTTTAATGCTTGCTGTTATGACCGTCCCTTCAATTCTGCTTTTTATCGACGCAAAGATGCACCTTTTCGGGAGCTTTCTTATCCCTTACCGTATGATATGCGGTATGATTTATCCTCTTGCCCTGGCAATGGGGGTCAACTATGCAGGAATAGAGCTTTTGCCTGATTATTATCCTGTTATTTTTGCCGCCTGCTACATTCTTATTCCTTTAGCGACCGCCATTGGCTTTGATTTCGGCTTTAACGACAGGTTTAATCCCGATAAGATGATGTACGAAAAAAAATAACTCCCGTAAAAAACAGGTCATAATTTGACAGCTTGTTTCATAGTCATAAAACAAAGGACAAATTCCGCCGATTTGAATTTATCCATTATTTGTGAAAGGACATATGACTATGAAAACAAAAATCCCCCATACTCTTATATTTCTTGCTTGTTTTATTGTGGCGGCAGTGATGATCTCATTCAGAAACAGTGTGGTTCCCGCAGTTTCAAACGCAGTTAAGGAGGGATGCCGCACGGTAGTGATCGACAGCGGTCACGGCGGTGCGGACGGCGGCTGTGTGGGCGTCAACGGCTGCGTTGAAAAGGATATTAACCTTGCCATTGCCAAAGATTTAGAGCAGCTTTTAAGAATGTCCGGTTTTAATGTTGTTATGACGAGAAGCGAGGACGTTTCCATACACAGCGAGGGGGTAGAGGGACTTCGCAACCAAAAGGTAAGCGATATGGAAAACCGTTTGAAAATAGTGCAGTCCTATCCCGATTCGCTGTTTGTTTCCATACATCAGAATCAGTATACCGAGCCTGAATACTTTGGCGGTCAGATTTTTTATACAACCAACAATCCCGGCAACTCCAAGCTGGCACAGCTTTTGCAGGAAGGCTTTGCGGAGGTTCAGGAGGGAAATGACAGGGAGATAAAGATAATTGACAACGATCTGTATCTTTTTAAGAACACCAAACAGCTTGCCGTTCTTGCCGAATGCGGTTTTTTATCCAACCCCAACGATGCGGCAAATTTATCGGACAGCGATTATCAGAAGAAAATTGCCTTTACGATTTATAAGGGAATTATGAAATATTATAATTTAAACAGTAATAATGAAACGGATAATAACACCATACCGATTAACTGAGGGCTATTCCCAATGCTGACTTTTCGGGATAATACCAATTCCCGATTGAAGACAGGCAAAGGTCGTCTTTTTCAGTCAGGTGTTATTGCTCCTCAACTAAATCTTGAATTATTTGCATGCCCCTTTGCCGAAATTCTGTATCGGAAAACCTTGAAATATGCGCATATTCCTGCTGTTTTCTTCCCAGTCTTTCGGCAAGGGTTCTGCGCAAAATTCTTCAAGATATATTTTGCGGTGTTATTCAGAGGTCAAAATGGCTAAACAAAAAACAGTTTATGTGTGCAGCGAATGCGGAAGAGAATTTCCCAAATGGTCCGGAAAATGCTCGGAGTGCGGTTCGTGGAATACTTTGGAAGAGGTTGTCGCCGACGCAAGCGTAAAAGCCTCTTCTTCCCGCACCGTAAAATACTCTAAGCTAAGCGAAATAAGCTATGACGAAGATGTGAGATACGATACGGGCTCGGAGGAATTAAACCGAGTTCTTGGCGGCGGTTTGGTGAAAGGCTCTCTTGTTTTGCTAAGCGGCGACCCGGGTATCGGAAAATCTACCCTGCTTTTACAGATATGCAGTTTTCTCGGCAGGGAACGGCAGGTGCTTTATGTATCGGGAGAGGAAAGCCGCAGACAGATAAAGCTGAGAGCGGAGCGGCTTAATGTGGAGTCGGACAATCTCAGCCTTATTGCGGATACCGACTGCAACGCCATTATAGGGGCTATTTGTCAGAATAAGCCCGATATAGTTATCGTTGACTCCATTCAAACGGTTCAGCTTGACAATATAAGCTCCTCTGCGGGCAGCTTGGTGCAGGTGAGAGAATGCACCAACGCCTTTATGCGTCTTGCCAAAACCGAGGAAATACCTGTTTTTATAGTAGGTCATGTAAACAAGGACGGCGGCATAGCGGGACCCAAGGTATTGGAGCATATTGTTGACACCGTTTTGTATTTTGAGGGGGACAAGCAGCTTTCCTACCGTATTTTAAGGGCGGAGAAAAACCGTTTCGGCTCTACCAATGAAATAGGGGTCTTTACCATGTCCGACAGCGGCTTGCAGGAGGTTCATAACCCCTCTGCAATGCTGCTTTCCGGCAGACCTGCCAATGTAAGCGGCATAAGCATACTTTGTACTATGGAGGGCACTCGCCCGATTTTGGCGGAGGTGCAGGCACTTGTGACAAAAACCTCTTTTGCTTCCCCAAGGCGGGTTTCCAACGGCTTTGATTATAACAGGCTATGCCTTATTTTGGCGGTATTGGAAAAGCGTACGGGATTTATGTTCGGTATGTTCGATATATACATAAATATTATAGGGGGCCTGCGAATAGACGAGCCTGCGGCGGATTTGGCGGTTGCGGCGGCTCTTTATTCGGGACTGTGTGACAGACCCTTGCCCGAGGATCTGTTTGTATTGGGTGAAATCGGATTAGGCGGCGAAATCCGCAGCTGCTCCCATGTCTCCGACAGGATAAGGGAGGGCGAAAGGTTGGGCTTTAAGGCCTGCATTGTTCCCAAAGCCGCCCTTCAAAGCCTTGATAAATCAAAAAAATACCGTATAAATATTATGGGAGTTTCCAACCTTGGGCAGGTATTTAAGGCTATAGATTTGTATGAGCAGAAAAAGGCGGCAAGAGAAAAAACGGAAACTCATGAGGAAAGCGAATAATAAACATAATGAACAATATTTTAGTGGTTGACGACGATAAGGATCTTTCCTTTATAATAAGCGAAATGTTAGAAAGCTACGGTTATAAGGCAACTGTTGCCGATAATTCGGAAAAGGCCTTTGATTTATTGTCAAAAAACAAATATCACCTTGTACTGTTGGATATAAATCTTCCCGAAATTACGGGCTTTGAGATCTGCAAGGAGCTCAGACGTATGTCAAATGTGCCTGTTATATTCGCCAGCGCAAGAACAAGCGAAGACGACAGGATAACAAGCTTTGATATAGGCGGCGATGATTATCTTCCAAAGCCCTATTCGATGCAGGAGCTTTTGTCAAGGGTAAATGCGCTGATACGGCGTGCTTACGGCTCTTTGGAGGAACAGATACTTAAATTCGGTGATGTAGCGGTAAATATTTCCTCAAGAACGGTAACGAAGAACGGAAGGAAGGTATCTCTTTCATTGAGGGAATTTGACTTGTTAAGCTATTTATGCGAGAATAAAAACACTGCCATTCCGAAAGAAAAGCTGATAAGCGAGGTGTGGGGAGCTTTTTCCGAGGTGGAGACTTCGACCTTAACGGTGCATATCCGATGGCTAAGGGAAAAGCTTGAGAACGATCCCGCAAAGCCTGAATTTATCAAAACTGTTTTTAAGGTCGGGTATATGTTGGAGGTTTAAATGAAAAACAGGATTATTAAGTCTGTTATTGCTTTTTCCCTCGGTGTAATTTTGATTTCCGGGGGATTTTATTTTGCCGCTTTTTATGAAAACGGCGGCGATGGCAGTTCGGAATATATTTTGGATTTAAATGAAATAGAGCGGCTTATCGAAAAGGGAGATTACAATACCGCCAACGGGAAAATCGCAGCTCTTCAGGAAAAGCTGCGGGCAGAGGAGAAGCGAAAAAGCGGCGCTTACGCCATTCCCGTGCTGTGCGGCATAAGCGTTTTGTTTATCGTAACGGCTTTCGGATATATCTACTGTTCCGTTCTTCGTCCTTTTGAAAAGATAAAGGGCTTTGCTGCGGATATTTCTGCGGGAAACTTTGATTTGCCGCTAAAGTATGAGCGTTCCAACTATTTCGGCGAATTTACATGGGCGTTTGACAGTATGCGAAAGGAAATCACCAAAGCCAGAAACGGTGAAAGGGAAGCCATTGAAAACAACAAAACGGTGATAGCAGCTCTTTCCCATGATATAAAAACTCCTATTTCCTCAATAAGAGCTTATTCGGAGGCGCTTTCCGCAAATATGGATACTTCCTTTGAAAAGCGTGAAAAATATATCGGCGTTATTATAAAAAAGTGCGACGAGGTGGCGGGTCTTACCAACGATTTGTTCTTACATTCGGTGTCCGACTTGGACAAGCTTAAGATAATCCCGCAGCGAATAGAAATATGCGGGTTTATGGAAAACACGGTAAAGGAAATCGGGGTCGGCCGGGGAGACGTGATATATAAAAAGCCAGATTTTACCGCTTATGTTAATGTGGATAAAAACAGGCTTATACAGCTTTGCGAAAATATTATAAGCAACGGAAGAAAATACGCCAAAACCGATATAGATGTGTCCGCCGCAAGGGAAGACGACTGCGTCGCCCTTTATTTCAGAGATTACGGGGGCGGTATTCCCGATGAAAATATGCCCTTTATCTTTGACAAGTTTTACAGGGGAAGCAACTGCGGCGACGAGCAAGGCTCGGGGCTCGGGCTTTATATAGTTAAATATATTGCGGAAAAATCGGGAGGAAAAGTTTTTTTGCGTAATTGCGGTAATGGGCTGGAGGTAAAGGTGGTTATTCCTGTAATAGAGAACCGGTCTTCATAAAATATTGAATGTGCCTTTTCGGTAAATTTTGCCGAAGACTGCGTTATACCAATTCTCGACTAAAAATAAGCAATCTTTGCGAAAATCAGAGCGCATAGATTGTTTATTTTTAGTCGGGGATTAGTATAAGTCCTTAAGGACTTCTTAATATCTTTTACGGTAAAATGGTATTACCAAGACGGAAAGGAAAATTAAAAATGAAAAAAACTGTTTTATCGGCAAGAGGTTTATGCAAAAGCTTTGCTAATAACGGAGGACAGGCTCATATTATCTCACATATCGACCTTGACTTGCTTGAGGGAGATTTTACCGTGGTAATGGGCGCAAGCGGCTCGGGAAAATCAACTTTGCTGTATGCGCTTAGCGGAATGGACCGTCCCACGTCGGGAGAGGTGCTTTACGGTGAAAAAGACCTGACTGCGGCAAGTGAAAAAGAGCTTTCACATTTGCGGCAGACCGAGTTCGGCTTTATTTTTCAGCAGATACATTTAGTGGGCAATCTGTCGCTTCTTGAAAATGTTTTGGTGTGCGGTTATCTTGACAAGAGCCGATCGGCTGCGGAAACGGACAGGCGGGCAAACGAGCTTTTAGATAGAATGGGAATATCCGAAATAAAAGACCATATTCCCTCTAAGGTATCGGGAGGAGAGCGGCAGCGCTGCGCAATAGCAAGGGCGGTGATAAATAAGCCCAAGCTTCTTTTTGCCGACGAGCCCACAGGCGCACTGAACCGAAGAAATACCATTGAGGTGTTAAACCTTCTTAATGAGCTGAATACAGATGGACAAAGCATTCTTATGGTGACTCATGATATAAAGGCGGCAGTCCGCGCCACAAGACTTTTATACTTAGAGGACGGAAAAATCACAGGGGAGCTGTCTTTGCCGAATTACCGAAGCGAAGAGGAAAAAAGCAGAGAAACACAGGTCAATGCATGGCTGACCTCTCTTGAATGGTGAGCGGCGGGAAAGGAGAAAATAATGCGTGAAATTTTGACGCTGTTGAGAGCCAATATAAAAAAGCAAAAAAGCACTTTTATTTCCGTGGCGCTGCTGACTTTAATAGTAACCTCGGTAATGACTGCCATTATAAGCACCGAGGACAATTATAAAAACGGAATGAAAGAGGCTGTGAAGACGGCAGGCAGCGGAGATGCCATCGTAATGATATCGAACAAGTCGCTGACCGATGAGCTTAAAGGAAAGATCGAGGAGAGCGCTCTTACAGGACGGATCAACTATTATTCGGGCTTAAGAATAAACGGTATTAGCTTCGGTAATTTGAAAACCCCGGATATCTGTGTGGTGTTAAAGCTTAGAGAGGGGATAAAGTTATATACCTCCGATTTAAACAAATTTGAAAAGGAAATACCCGCTCTGCAAACAGGAGAGGTATATCTGCCTTTGGGACTTAAAGGAAAAATAAACTGTAATGTGGGCGATGCAGTAGTTCTTTCCGCTGTTGACGAAGGCAGGAGCTTTACCGTCAAGGGCTTTGTGCAGGAGCCCGATCTCGGCGCACAGACAGTGGGAATAAAACAAATATTTATAAGCGATGACGATTTTGATATGTTTTCCGATCTATGGAAACCTATAGAGGATAAAAGCCCCGTTAGTGAGGTTAATTATACCTTGGTTGATCTTCATATGGCAGACGGCTGCAATATGACCTCGGCGAAATTCCTACGAAGTCTTAATCTTGAAACGAAAATAACGGATAATGGGCGCTTGGCTTTGTCAAGAGAGCAAAGCGTGCGGTACAGCACACTTTTGCCCGAGGTGCTTATAAAGCTTTTCAGCGTGTTCGTGATTTTTCTGTTCGTGATAGTACTGATACTGATAAGCCACAGTATAAGCACGGAAATCAGTTCGGGGTATGTTACCTTTGGAATCCTTAAATCGGTGGGATTTTCATGCGGCAAGCTTACAGGGCTGTTTTTTATACAGTATTTGGCGGCAGAGCTTTTGGGCATTATTTTAGGTATTGCTCTCAGTGTTCCTTTGGAGCTAACTCTTTCATCGAGCTGCAAGCTTATAACGGGCGTTATGCCCGCTATGGGAATTTCGGTTTTAAAGGCATTGCTTTTGATCGCAATTATAATTGCGGCTACCTCTTTGGTTATCTTTATCAAAACTCTGCCGCTTAATAAAATATCGCCCGTCAAAGCTATCGGAGGAGGAAAAGAGGACGTTTATTTCGACAGCCGGCTGCAAATGCCGATAAGTAAGAGGTTTTTGACCGCAAGTCTTGCCTTTAGGCAGTTTACCTCCGCTAAAAGACGTTATATAAGCATAGTCTTTATTTCTCTGATACTTGTATTTTTTATGCTGACGGTAAATCTCATAATAAACCTTATTAGTTCAAACAACGCTTTAAACGTCATGGGGACGGAATTTGCGGATGTTGCGGTTTATGTTGCCAGCGGCAGCGAAAATGCCGAAACGTATATTTCGGAAGCTGACGACTTCGTTAATTCTCTCACTGAGGTAACGCAGACTTACCGTTCAAGCAATACCTATCTTTCAATAAACGGCGAAAAAATATACGGTCATATCGTAAAAGATCCCGAATCTCTCCGGGCAATAATAAAGGGCAGAGCGCCGTTATACGATAATGAAATAATTATAACGGAAATGGTGGGCGACGCTCTTGAAATAGCTATGGGGGACGAAGTTGCCGTATCCTTTGGAGAGTATGACGGAAAATATATAGTTTCGGGTATTTTCCAGACTACCTTTGACAGCGGTATGTGCATAACGATGTCGGAAGCGGCAATAAACAGGATAATAGAAAATGACAGTGAAAAAATAAAGATAAGCAATATAAGCTTTTCTCTTGAAAATTCAAATGACGCTGAAAGAGTGCTTAAAGCACTGCGTGAAAAATATGAGGGCAATAAAAATGTTTCTGTAGATAAGTTCACCATAGATTCTTATATCGGCATAGGGGTTTTTAAAATAATGTCTGTTATACAGGCGGTAATTTATTTTTTCTCGGCATTATTTGCCTTAGTGGCAGTAAGAATGGTAACATCAAGGACGTTTCTTCAGGAAAAAAGGGAAATAGGCATATATAAAGCCATGGGATTCAGCTCCGGTAGTCTGCGGATCAGCTTCGGAATAAGGTTTATGACCGCTGCGGCAATCGGCATTATTTTGGGCGTTATTATGAGTATGCAGTTTTCGTCAAAGCTGTTAGGTCTCGGTCTCAGACTTATCGGGCTGTCCAAAGTACCGTCGGAATTTAGCGCTGCCTCGGTAATTGTACCTGTTGTTATTTTGCTGATGTGTTTTTTCGTTTTTGCCTTTTTATGCAGCAGCAAGGTAAAAAAGGTGCATCCGAGGGAGTTGGTTGCGGAGTAGTTTTTTGCCCGAAATTTTGGGTAGTAAAATAATACTAATTCTCGTCTAAAAATAAACATTCTTTGCGGTCTGATTTTTGCAATACTGCGTTGTCGTCCTTGTCATGCAAAAATCATCCTTGCAAATCTTTGTCTATTTTTAGACGAGAATTAGTATAAATTCTGCGCTTATTTCTTCGTCAGTCCGCCTTGCTGTATTGCATACAGCTGTGACAGCCTTCCTCGCACTAAACGCAGCCTTTTCGCAAAACGGGAAAGGCAGTTTTCAAAGCATTTTGAATAAAATAAAACAAGCCCGCCGCAAAGCGAAAACACTGTTAATAAATCCATTACGCCTTTCAGATTAGAACCCTAAAAAGTTATAATATTGACTTAGCCGAATTTCTATGATATAATGCAATTAGTTATATTTAAACGTATATTGCTTACTCTTTTGCAAAGTTCTGCAACACCTGATCTCCCTTGAGAATAACGAAAGGAATGTTTTTTATGACCAAGAAATTTTTGCGTTCCTTATCAACCATAATAATTGTCGGTACAATGACGCTCTCCGCCTGTTCCTCCGAAGAAAAGCCTTTGGATAACGCAGTCGGCGGCGCTTTAACATTGACCGACTGGAACGAGTATGAAGAATTTTTGTCCCTGCTTAGCGAATCCTGTTCGGATATTAAGCTTGATACGATCCCCTATTCGGGAGCTAACCGAACAAGCTACGGTTGGACACAGATGCAGGCGGGCGACATACCCGACATATTTATCACCTCACAGATTGTTGACGGACAGCTGGCTTCGGAGCAGTTGGCGGATCTTTCGGGATATGACTTTATCAACAGCTTTCCCACCTCCGTTTTGGATCAGGTGTCGGTTGACGGCGGAATTTATCTCTTGCCTGTAAATTACGCTATGTACGGCATTCTCTATAACAAAACTCTGATGAACGAAAAGGGCTGGGACGTGCCGACAAATTTCTCACAGCTTGAAGCCTTGTGCGAAGAGATAAAAAAAGAGGGAATGATCCCCGGCATTGCCGACGCACGTCTTACGGGCGGACCTTTTTCCTCGGTTTTTAATCTGGCAAAGACCGACTGGCTTACTACTCCCGAGGGGGCTGCGTGGGAATGTGATTTTCTGGCGGGAAAGGCTACCGCAAAGGGTACGTGGGAAAGTACCATGGACTACGTGCAGCGGTATATAGATATCGGAATGTTTCATACCGATCCGGAGGACAGAAAAGTAACCGAGCTTATACGGGAATATCTCGGACAGCGCAAGGCGGTGTTCTGTGCGGCAAGCTATGCGGTATCCTACACCGTAATACCCGACAGCACCGACGAGCTGGGAATGATGCCGTACATAAGCAAGGACGGAAGCAAAAATATTTATATGTACAGTGCCGGAAGCTATATCGGTATAAGTAAGCGCCTTACCGAGCCCGGGAACGAAAAAAAGCTGGAGAGCGCCGTACGGATGCTTTCACTGCTTTATTCCCCCGAGGGACAGGCAATCTTTATTAACGAAAGCTCCCCCTGTGTAATAGGTGTGCGAAGCAATGAGGCAGTTCCCGAAGGTTCTCTTATTTCCGATGCTCAAAAAGCTCTTTGGGAGGGACGGGCATTTCCTATGACGTATGCCAAATGGGAGGACACCATTTCAGATATAGGACAAATCTATAAGGACTGGTTCAAGAGTGAAAGCGGCGTGGACGGCGCACGGTGCATAGCACGTATGGACGAGCTTCAAAGCAACTACCTGAACTCCGCAGGCGGACTTTACTTCTGTGAGAGTACCGAAAATTTCACTCTTGAAGAAACGGCGGAGCTTGTGGGCAAGGCCTTGGGAAGTGCGGCGAAAACCGATGCGTCCATGATACCGGTAGGTTCGTTTTACCGCAAGAGTGACGATATAAAGTTCTGTATCACGGGAAAGCTTTACGCAGGCAGAATAACATCTGCTACGGCATACGCAATAGCTCCCGCTGCCGACGGAGAATACTCGGTGCTCACCATGACGGGAGCGCAGGCAAAGGAGCTTGCCGCGGCGGGCTTTGCACCGGATCAGGAGGGCAGGGCTTACCCGTATGTTTTGGTGACAAAGGGCGGAAAAGAGCTTAACGACACGGATACCTACAGAATAGCCTTCTTGGCGGGCGGCTACGATCGGGAGACCGGAACGGCGTACAATGCACAAACCGAAAAAGGCTCGCTTAAATCATTTGTTCGGGACTGGCTGGAGGAGCAAAAAACCGTATCGCCCGGAGGAAATCCGTGGAACTGACGGTAAATGCGCATAGGAAACGTAATCCATAAAATGAAAGGAGCGTGGGGCTGTAAAAAATTGAAAGTTTACAGTTGATAGCCGACAGTTGCGGAACGGTTTCGCCGATTTAGAATATCATTAATGTGCTGTCCCGCTCAAAAATAAAATATCTGCTTGCCCTTTTTCCCATACGCTTCGTTGTCGTCCTCGACTTGCGCCGGCAAGCCTTCGTCCTCCGCCTTGCATATGGAAAAAATTGCTGCGCATCTTATTTCATTTTTGAGCGGGACACCACATTAGTCTGTCTTATCACCTATGCGAGTGTGACATTTTTTCAAAAAAAACAGCTTGAAATGCCGGCAGAAACGTAAAATTTCAAATCTGTCGGCAAAGCCGACACCTTAACTGTAAACTGTCAATTTTTTTACAGCCCCTTATCATACAATATGAAAAATATATCAAAAAGGCTTGTGGCAGCCGCACTTTTGCCGTCAATACTGACGTCATGCTCGTCAACGCCGTCCCTATACAGCGCTGACGGCAGGGAACGGGTCACGGTGGCCTTTTGGGGCGACCAGCTGACGGAAAGCTACGGAAAATATTTGCAGAAAAAATTTCCCGAGGTGGATTTTACCTTTTACGCCGCCACAAATTCAACTGATTTTTACCGTTTCAAAAACGATCGGAAGGATCTGCCGGATATTCTTACGGTGCGGCGGTTTTCCCTGCGTGACGTGGAGAACCTTAAAGACGCCCTTATGGATCTGAGCAATACCGAGCTTGCCAATATGTACAATCCTTCCTATCTGCACAGCTATACCTACAGCGACGGTACGGTGAACTGGCTTCCTGTATGCGCCGAAGTCGACAGCATTATAGTCAACAAAACGCTTCTGAAGGAAAACGGTCTTAATGTTCCGAGCAATTACGGCGAATTTAAGAAGGTTTGCGCAGATTTGACAGAGCTTGGCATACGGCCCATGATCTCCAATTTCGGCGCAGATTATACCTGTATGGAAATACTTCAGGGACTGTCGGCATCGCAGCTTACCTCCGCCGAGGGCAGGGAATGGCGGCAGCAGTACGAAAGCGGTAAAACCGATCGGCTCAGTGAGGAGGTATGGCTTCCTGTTTTTGAGCGTATGCAGGAATTTATTGAATGTGCAGGCATTACTTCCGCAGATATGGATGGCAGCATAGCCGTTTTCGATGAATACACCGCAGGCAGAACGGCAATGGTGCGGGGGACGGGGGACGAAGCCAACCGCTACCGCACCGAGGACAGGGAAAATGTTCTTATGCCTTATTTCGGCGAAACGGAAAACGATAACTGGTATCTTACTTATCCTTCTTTTCAGATTGCGGCAAGCTCTGCGGCGGAGGAAAACCCCGAACGCAAGGAGCTTATACTGAAAATAATGACCGCAATGCTCAACGAGGAGGGGCTGCATAGCATTTCACAGCATCAGGATATGATATCCTACGGCAAAAACGACAATATAGAGCTTTCACCGGCTTTAGTGCCCATGGAAACTTATATCGACAGCAACCGCCTGTTTATTCGTCTTGCATCGGCGGAAATGTTCTCGGTATCAAAGTTGGTGGTGCAGAAAATGATAAGGGGAGAGTACCCCGACGCAAAAGCCGCCTTTGACGACTTTAACGCCGAAATGGGCAAAACAGGGGACAGCGACTCTGTGGCGGCGCACATTGACAAGTCTCTGACCTATGACTTTGATCCCAACGGAGGAAGCCCGGCGGCGGCAGTACTGAACACGGTAAGGGAAGAGCTTGGGGTGCAGCTGCTTGCTGCCCAGGCGGTGAACATTGCTGGAAGTATCGCCGAAGGCGATTACACCGAGCGTGAGCTTCAGTTTTTGACCATAGGAGAACACCAGAGCCTTTATAAATTCGATATGACAGGGCAGCAGCTTTACGATTATATTGATTACGTGCTTACCATACAGGGGAAAAGAGGTTCGGTAATAAACGATTCTACTCTGTATGTTTCAAGCGGCTTTGAGATGACGGTAAACAAAACAGACGGCGGCTATAAGCTGGAAAAAATCACCGTTAACGGCACAGAGCCGGGAAAAGACGAGGTATTTTCGGCAGCGGTGATCGGAAACGGTACTCTTATGCTGCGGGAAGCTTTGGAAAGAGTCGGTATCACGGAGTTTACAAGTCTTGACGACAATTTCTCGCAGATCGTTGCGGATCGCCTTATAAACGGAAAGCAGCTTGCCGAGCCAACGGATTACATCACGCTGCATTGAGCTGCATTGATAATTATACTTATTTTATGTACATTTTTCGATTAAAGATCGGTATTGCGGTAATTCCATGGAGGAGAGAAGGAAACACGGTATGAACACCCGTAAACATAAAAAAAATATTCTTCCGGCAGTTTTGTTGACGGTAAGCTGTCTGTTGTTTTTTATTATCGGAGGAATATTTTTCACAAGGTATCTTCAAACGCAAATATTTGAGGAACGATCCACCCAGCTTGTGGAGATAACGTCTCAGGTACGGGCAAATCTCAATAATGCTCTTGATTCTCATTGGAATTATCTTACGGCGGCGGTCAACATGGTTGAGAGCAAAAGCTTTGCTTCGGAGGACGAGGTGATCGAATATATCGGCGAGCTGGAGCAAATTCTGGAAACCGACAGCTTCAGCGCAAGGATAATGATGCTTGACAGCCGGGGCAGCTGCTGCGACGCAAACGGACAGTACGGCGTATGGAAGGATATAGACCGTATATCCTCCGGGGCAGACAGATATACGTTTATTACCGACAGCTACATTTATAAAGGCAGCTATTGGACCTTTGTGCAGAAGCTCCGCGGAACGGTACGAACTGTGGACGGCAGCGATGAATTTACTCATATAATCCTTTTAAAGGACGTGAACACCTTTTCGGAATACTACAGCAGCAACGCTTACGGCGGCGAGAATGAAACGTATATATTAAAAAGCAACGGCACCCGTATGCACGACGAGAACAATTCGCAAAACACCATTCAGGTATATAACGTTTTAAAGGCGCTTGAGGAAATGGAGGAACAGACTATTCCCGATATCAGGGAGGCTTTAAGGGAAAAAGACACCATAAGCGCCAGCTTTATGCTTGACGGCAGAGAGTTTTACTACTGTATCACTTCTTTGGAACAATACGGAACGCTTCTGCTATTCCTTATTCCGGCGGAATTTGTGGCGCCCGGTACGGTTGGAATGGTCGGCGCAACTATAAGGACTCTTCTGATATTGGCGGTGGTTACGGTGATAATGCTTGCGCTCGCCGTTGCCGCAGTTATGAGACAGAAAAACAGCGTCCATATGTTCAGACAGGAGCAGGAAAATCTGCGCAAACAGGAGGAGATGAACAAGCGGCTGGAGGAATCCAACGCTATGCTGGCACAGTCCAAGGATGCGGCAGAGCAGGCGTTTCGCATTGCAGAGGACGCAAACCGAGCCAAAAGCTCCTTCCTTTCAAATATGAGCCATGACATACGTACGCCTATGAACGCTATTGTGGGTTTTGCTTCGCTTTTGTCCCGAGACGCTTCAAACCCCGACAAGGTAAGGGAATACACCAAAAAGATCACTGCTTCAAGCCATCATCTTTTGGGACTTATCAACGATGTCCTTGACATAAACAAGATCGAATCGGGCAAGACCGTACTGAACCTTTCGGACGAAAGCATTGTGGATATTATCGAAAATATCGACTCAATAATCCGCCCGCAGATGAAAGCCAAGGGACATATGTTTGAAGTGTACAGCAAGGATATAAGGCATGAAGACCTTGTTATGGACAAGCTGAGACTCAATCAGATACTGCTGAATCTGCTGTCAAATGCGGTGAAGTACACACCCGACGGCGGTCATGTTGTGTTCACGGGGCAGGAGCTTCCGCAGTATGCCAAGCAGTCGGCACGCTACAGATTTATTGTTAAGGACAACGGCTACGGTATGAGTCCCGAATATATCAAGAATATATTCAGCGTGTTTACCCGAGAGGAGGACAGCGTTACCAATAAAATACAGGGTACCGGTCTGGGAATGGCTATAACAAAAAATCTTATCGACCTTATGGGCGGGAAGATACAGGTGGAAAGCGAAAAGGGCAAAGGCTCTACTTTTACCGTTGATCTTAACTTCCATATCAGCGAACGGGAAACAGACAGAGATTTTTGGCAAAAGCACGGTATTACAAGGATTTTAACGGTGGACGATGAGGAGGTCATCTGTCAGAACGTTCAGATGGCTATGGAGAATGTAGGGGTTTCAGCGGACTATGCGCTTGACGGACAGACCGCTTTGGATATGGCGGTTCTTGCAGAGCGTGAGGAACGACCTTACAGCGTCATATTGATAGACTGGAAAATGCCCGGCATCGACGGAGTTGAAACGGCAAGGCGCATACGCAGGGAAATTTCAAAAAATATACCGATACTTATACTTTCAAGCTACGATTGGGCGGAAATCGAAGACGAGTCGGAGGATTCCGGCATAGATGCGTTTCTGCCGAAGCCGTTTTTCCTGAAAAGCTTCCGTCAGCGTGTGGAGCATGTGCTTAATCGGGGACTTGAGTCCGAACCGGAGCTTGAGGAGAAGGCGGCGCAGAGTGTTTTTTGCGGAATGCATATTCTTGTGGCGGAGGACAACGAAATAAACTCTGAAATTTTAAGCGAGCTGCTGAGCATGGCGGGGGCGTCCTGCGACGTTTATGAAAACGGACGTCTTGCCGCCGACGCATTTGAAAGATCGGCTCCCGGAAAGTATCAGCTCATACTTATGGACGTGCAGATGCCTGTTATGAACGGCTATGAGGCGACAAGGACGATACGGGATACGGGTCACCCCGAGGCGCGCACGATACCGATTATCGCAATGACGGCAAATGCCTTTGTGGAAGACATAAGAGATGCGCTTGAATCGGGAATGAACGCTCACGTTGCAAAGCCCGTAGATATGGCGGTTCTGGAGCAGACCGTCAAAGCGGTTTTAGAAGAAGGATAGCTTTGTTAAGCATTATGAACCCGTCATTACAACGTTTTATCCTATCAGAGGTATCAAATTTTTGTTGCGAATTAAACTTGTAAAATAAAAAAAGCAATGCTAAAAGCTAAAGGAGATTATTATGAATTTGCCGAGGAAAACATGGCGAAATGCGTTGTATGTCGGTATTCTGCTTACGGCAGTTTGCCTGCTGTTTTATTGGTATTCAAGCACAAACAGCCGACAAATAGAAAAACAAAATCTGAATTATGCGATGGATTCCGCCGAACAGTTATCTAAGCGCATCGGCAGTGAATTTGAGAATGCGCTTCTTCGGCTGCGCAACTACGCTTATTTGTTGGGATCCGGGCAGAATCGACCTAAAATAACCGCCGACACTCTGAAGGGAATGGAGGAAAATGCGATGTTTGACGCCATTCGGTTTACGAATGCCGACGGACTCAACTTGGCCTCCGACGGTCAGACCAACGACAGCAGCGATCGGAGCTATTTTGCAAGCGGTATGCGGGGTGAAAGCGGTCTTGAGATGGTCCAATCCCCATTAACGGGTCAAATGATGACGGTGTTTTATGCTCCCATCGAATATGACGGCGAGATCATCGGGTTACTGCTGGGATTGTATGTCGCAGAGGATTATCTTAGAGATATGCTGACCATCAGCTATTTCGGCGAACCGGCGGACGCTTTTCTTTGTACACGGGACGAAAAAATAATAGCATGCTCAAACGGCGTAAGTTACGAAGTGCTCCTGCCCGATATGCTGAGGGACACCGGCGCTGTCGACAACCGTACCTCCGACATCGTTCGGGCGGCTTTCCAAAAGGACGAAGTGAAGGAGGGTGTTATCTGCGCTTCGGGCAGCGGTTCAGACAACCTGTGTGTATACCAAATCCCCGGCAGCGATTACATATTGGTTCAAGCGTTTCCCAAAGATGTGACACGAACCATGATTGACGAGGCAAACTATACGGGCATTGTCTTACAAGCGATTTTGATCGGTCTGTTCGCCGTATATATTTTTGTTTTGCTTTTTTACGGCAGGAAACAGCAGAAAAGTCTCAAAAAGCAAAATACCCAGTTCGGCTATGTGCTGGATGGTTTCAACACCCTCTTTATGTCCCGCTACCTTACGGTGGATTTGAAAAACAACACCTACTCCTATATGGCGGGAATTAAACCGTTGAGCAGCAGATTGGCCATGGAAGGCTCCTATGACGATATTATCCGTGTTCATGCGCAGGACATTGTCGGAGAAGAGGAAAAGGAACAGTTCCGAAACACCTTTCAAATTGAATCCATTATAAAGCATCTATCCAAACAGGATATCTTTACCTATGAATGCCATGTAAACCGAAACGGCAAGGAGGATTGGGAGCATCTTATTGCGGTATGCCTGCGGAGGGAAAACGGTCAGGCCGTCCATATCCTCTATGTACGGCAAAATATTACCGAAGTGAAGCTGCGGGAAATGCAAAGCCGGAAGGCTATGGCACTGATGAACCGCAAGGAGCGTCAGTATCGGATCGCAATTACCTCTACCGCTTTCTGTACCTTCGAATTTAATCTTACTCGGAATATTATAGAGCATGATGTTACCCGTGATTTCAACGGGAAGCAGATCTCTTTTTTGGATAAAGTCGGTCTGACGGCTCCATGCTCCGCTTCGGAATGCTTTGAAAAGTGGAAGAGCTTCGTTATGGACGAATCCCTGGAGGAATACAGCGCAGCAGTCAGCCCGGAACGGCTTATACAGCACTTTGAACAAGGAGAAATGGAAGTTAATATAGATTATTGGGGAAAGACCGAAATGGATCAGCCTATGTGCGTGCGCCAGTCCTTTATCATGACTCGGGACGAAGAGAGCGGAGACATTATAGTTATGGTACTGTGCAAGGACATTACGGAGCAGGTCAAAAAGCAGCGGGAGCAGACTCAGGCTTTGCAGGAGGCTCTGATGCAGGCACAGCATGCCAACAAAGCAAAAACCACTTTTCTCAGCAATATGTCTCATGACATACGCACACCTATGAACGCCGTTATCGGCTTTACGACCCTTGCTATCAGTCATATTGAAAGCAAGGATCAGGTGAGGGATTGCCTGCAAAAGGTGCTTTCCTCCAGTAACCATCTTCTGAGCCTTATAAATGACATTCTTGATATGAGCCGCATTGAAAGCGGAAAGGTTCAAATCAAGGAGCAGGAATGCAATATATCGGAGCTTACCCATAATCTGGTGAGCATTATTCAGCCGCAGGTTAAGGCAAAGCAGTTAGAGCTGTTTATTGATACCTTTGACGTTCAAAACGAAGATGTTATTGCCGATTCCCTGAAGCTCAGCCAAATTTTTGTCAATCTGCTCTCCAATGCAGTTAAGTATACCCCTGCCGGCGGCTCGGTCAGCTTCCGCATTCGACAGCAAACAACCTTCCACCGAGGATACGGGGATTATGTGTTCATTGTCAAGGATAACGGAATCGGTATGTCCTCGGATTTTGTAGAACATATATTTGAACCCTTTGAACGTGAAGAAACCACAACCCGAACGGGTATCCAAGGCACGGGGCTGGGAATGGCGATCACTAAAAATATCGTGGAAATGATGGGAGGAACCATCACGGTACAGAGCGAAAAGGGAAAAGGCAGTGAGTTTAGGGTGGAGCTGAGTCTGAAGCTCCTTGACGTAGAGAAGAACGCCGCTCAGATCAAAGAGCTGGAGGGGCTTCGGGCCATAGTAGTTGACGATGATTGCAGCAGCTGTGAGAGCGTGACCCGTATGCTGACGCAGATCGGTATGCGAGCCGAGTGGACTACATCCGGAAAAGAAGCGGTATATCGGGCAAGAAGCGCTCATAATGAGGGAGAGTCTTATCACACCTATATAATCGATTGGCAGATGCCGGAGATGAGCGGAATTGAAACCTGCCGCAATATCCGAGCAGCTGTGGGTGAAGACGCTCCCATCATTATCCTTACTGCCTATGATTGGACGGATATTGAAGAGGAAGCAAAGAAGGCAGGAGTTACCGCCTTTTGTGCGAAGCCGCTGTTTATGTCCGATCTAAAGTCCGCCCTGCTTGCCACCAACAATATGATAGAAAAGGAAGCGGAGCATTCGTGGACAGAGGCGGATTTCAGCGGAAAACGCATACTGCTTGTAGAGGATAACGAGCTTAACAGAGAGATAGCCGAGGCAATCCTTGAAGAAACGGGTTTTGCAGTAGATACCGCCTCGGACGGCACCGATGCGGTGGATATGGTGTCTCGTTCGGAAGAATATTTCTATGACGCCGTTCTGATGGATGTGCAAATGCCTGTAATGGACGGCTATGAGGCGACCAGAACCATACGCGCCCTTCAAAGGCGGGACGCAAAAGATCTTCCCATTATTGCCATGACGGCCAATGCCATGGAGGAGGATAGGGAAAATGCCCTGAAAAGCGGCATGAACGATCACATTGCCAAGCCTATTGATATGAAACTTTTCCTGAAAATTTTAGGCAAGTATTTGAATTAGGTTTTTCCTTAACCCGGGCTGCTTCAATATTTTCAATAAAATACGGAAAGAACGGAAAAAGCGTTTGTGCCGATTTGGGCATAAGCGCTTTTTCCGTTCACAGTATATTTTATACTAATTCCGATTTAAATATAGCTGTAAAAAATTGAAGGCTTACAGTTTATGGTTGACAGTTGACAGTTGAGAAACGGCTTCGCCGATTTAAAATATCATCAATCGGTCTTATCGCCTACGTGAATGTGGCATTTTTTCAAAGAAACAGCTTGAAATGTCGGCAGAAACGTAAAATTTCAAATACGTCGGCGAAGCCGACACCTTAACTGTCAACTTTCAACAGTCAATTTTTTACAGCCCTCTTTTTATTGTTTGAGTTAAGAACTTGTTCTCATAGGAATGGTGCGCAGATTTTCGAGCAAATTTTGTCG
>CANEHP010000008.1 GCA_947427325.1 uncultured Clostridia bacterium
CTCAACAAAATTTGCTCGAAAATCTGCGCACCATTCCTATGAGAACAAGTTCTAATTCTTAATCATCTTATGGACGTCTTTGCAAAAAAGCTGCATTTATTGCTTTGTAAGTCTGCCTTGCCGTATCGCATACAGCAGGGCAGACTCCTCGCATTAAATGCAGCCTTTTCGCAAATTTGTCTGTAATCTGATTAAGAAATAGTATTAGAGCGTGTTCACATAAAGCTCAGCATGCATCCTTTCGGCAAATTTTGCCGCTTGCTTCGTTTCGTCATTTGCTTTGATGCCGACGCCTCCTTGCGTCGGCTTTGGGCAAATGACTGAACACATCGTGTGTTAAAATTTTTTGAAATATGACCATATTCCTGCAAAATTTTGCCTTGCAGGCAACAAAATTATGCACGAAAATCTGCACGAAAATCTGCACGAAAATCTGCATACTGATTTTATGTGAACACGCTCTAAAGCTACTGCAAGTCATAACAGCTCATAACAGTAAGCTTACTTTTAAGCACCTGCGCCGTAAAAGGCTTTGTAAGCGACGTCTTATCCACGGAAACGGTATGCCTGCCGCAAATATCGAAGAAATTGTCCTCAAATATACAGTCGCCGTCCCTTAAATCAAGAAGCACGCCCTTTGCAAAATTCCTGCTTTTTATATGCAGAATAAACTTTGACGGAGTTTCCTCAATGGCAAGAGAAAGCTCGGGGTTCAGAAAAGTAAAGCTTTTGGGGCGTACAAAAATCGTGCAGCTTTTTGAAACCGTTTTGCCGTCAACTACCGCCGAATATTCCAAAAAGCAGCTTCTTCTGCTGCGCTCGCTTAAAAGCTCCTTTGAAAGGTTAAGGGACAGGATTTTCTGAGCGGACAGCGGCTCTGCCCTAAATCCGTATTCGCCTTGTTTAACCGTTGTTCCGTCATTTTTCCTAAGCTGCCACAGCACCGTTCCCTCTTTTACGTCTTTGGTATCATTGGTGATATGGAGCTGAACATCCTCCGTATTTTCCTCTAAGCAGGATATAAGCAGGGGCGCATAAAATCTCTTTGAGGCGTAGTAAAGCGCCTTGGGTCTGCCGAAATAGTCCACCGCCGACCAGGAAATAACGGGATTGCTGTCATTCAGCTGCCAATAAAGGCTGCCCATGCAGCGTCCTCTTTTTCTTCTTAAATGCTCTACGTTAAGTCTGATGGATTCCGCCTGCACCAGCTGCGTTGCATATACCGTTTCCTCGAAGTTTTTGGGACAGCGGCACATCTGCGCTATATAAAACAGCAGCTTTTCATTTCCCAAAGCACATTTTTGATGCGCCTCCATAACGGGCGAGGAAAGGTTTAGATCCTTTCGGCTTGCAAAGGCGGCTATTGTTTTCATAGACGGAATTGACTCAAAGCCGTATTCCGAGCAGAAGGCAAAATCGTATTTTCTGAACTCCTCCAGGGGCGCATAGCTGTGCCATACCGTCCAGAAGTGCTGATCTCCCTTATCACAGTCAGAGCTGCCATTAAAGCACCGACTGCCCTTAAACTGATTTCCGCCCGAGGAGGGAGAGGAGGGCCAGTAATATCTTTCGGGGTCATACTTCTTAAGCTCATGGGGAATTATTTCTTCAAACAGTCTTACATAATCCTCCCTTGCTTCGGAATCCGGGGGGACGTTCCAGCCCTCCCACATACTCTCTATCTCGTTGTTTCCACACCATAAGCCTAAGCAGGCATGGTTTCGTATTCTTATAATATTGTCCCTTATTTCCTTTTTCACAGATTCGGTAAAGGCGGTGTTAAGCTTGTAGGCTGCGCAGGCGAACATAAAGTCCTGCCATAAAATAAAGCCCATTTCATCGCACTTTTCAAGGAAATGATCATTCGGATACACTCCGCCGCCCCATATTCTTACACAGTTAAAGCCCATATCCGCACACTGCTCAAGCATATTGTCGATGCGCTTATCGGTGACAAAGGGCAGAATCTGATCGCCGGGTATAATGTCCGCACCCATGGCAAACACCTCTGTTCCGTTGCACACAAAGCAGAACTTGTGATTTTCGGGTTCGTTTTTAACGGTAAGGAGGCGAAAACCGATTTTTTCGCTATGTACACACAGCGCTGCTTCTCCCTCCAGCACTGTAAGGATAACGGTTTGCAGCGGCTGCTCCCCAAGTCCTCTTACATTCCATAAGGGAGGATTTTCTATTGTAAACTCTGTTTTTTCGCTTTTTGAAAGGCTTTTTCTTGAAATAAGGCTTCTGCCGTCCGAAAGCTTGATCTCAATTAAAAGCTCCAGGGGCTTAATATCCCAAAGGTTAATCCGGGGGATAACGGTAAGGGTAAGCTTTTTGAAATCATCGGAAAAATTCTGCTTAAAATAAACGCTGTCAATGCTGCATACCGAGCTGCCCGTAAGCTCCACGTCTCTCCATATGCCCATATCGGGAAGCTGAGGACCCCAATCCCAGCCAAAACTGTAATGTGCCTTGCGGATATGCTGATAACCGGGAATTGTGCCTTCCACTCCAAATAAGGGTCTGTCCCTATGGGCGTTTTCCGCATAAACGAGAGGCGAGCTGAATTTTACGGAAAGGCGGTTATTGCCCTTTAAAAGATTTTGCGTAACATCGTGGCGGCAGGTAACAAACATATTGTCCGAATTAAACAACAGATCGCCGTTAAGGTATACCTGCGCCAGGGTATCCAAGCCATGGAAGGTCATAATTATCTTTTCGTTTCTAAAAAGCTCTCCTTCGGGCACGAAATCGCAAAAAAATTCGCAGCTCTCCCTGCTCAGCTCCTTTGCCTCATACTGGTTTTCCCCGTAATAGGGATCGTCCGCCGCTCCGTTCATAATCAATGTTTGGTACATTGAAACGGGGAAACGCTTACATGGGTATTCCCGATTTTTATATTTCATTTTCCAATTTTTGTTAAGTAACATTCTGCCGTCCTTTCATTTTCACAAATCAAAGTAAAAACGGTTAAAGCTGTCAGCTTGGCGTTCTCCCATTATCTGCCGAAATCAAATTCCTCTTCCCCGAGATCATCGATTAAAACCCGCCCGAAGCATAAATCGATCAGCTTTTCCTTAAATTTTTCCGCAAGATTTTCGTAAATGCAAAGAGTGATTTTTACATCTGCGCCGAAATCCTCGTTCTGCACCCGCACGTCATATTCGGAGAGCAGAGCGCCGATTTTTCCGTAAAGGGAGTAATCTATTTTAACTACAAGCCGTCTTGCGGTTTTTACCATCTTTATTCCCGCTGCGTCCGCCGCAATTTTTACTCCCTTTCCGTAAGCCCGCACAAGTCCTCCTGCGCCAAGCAAAATACCGCCGAAGTATCTGGTAACAACGCAGCACACATCGGAAAGTCCCTCCTTCTTAAGCACCTCGAACATGGGTGCGCCTGCCGTGCCGCCGGGTTCTCCGTCGTCGCTGTGTCTGCCTATGTTGTTTTCACGCAAAATATAGGCGTAGCAGTTGTGAGAGGCTTTTCGGTGCTGCTTCCTTATTTCTTCTATAAAAGCGACGGCTTCTTCCTCGTTTTTTACAGGGGCAATATTTCCGATAAACTCGGACTTTTTTTCCGTAAAGGAAGCGGTGGCTCTGTTCCTTACCGTTTTATATTCTTCACTCATAATTATTCCGTTGACGATACGGTGACATATTGCACAGATTTTACGGTTTTTGCGGAAGCGTTTCTGGATACGGTATAGATCATCTGCTTGATAGAGCTTGATTCCTCGTTTCCTATACCCATAATGGGGGTCATATAATCCACGGTCAGTGTAAAGGTGTCCCCCACGCTGCTGATTTGGCTGATTTTGGGCCAAAATGTGTTTTTGTCCAGGTTTAACGGAACAATATAGGACTTTAAGGATTGACTGTATTCAAAAACATCAATTCCTGCCGTTACCGTCTGATGCTCTACTTTCACCGACGCACCGAACAGCGCCGCCGCCGAGCTTTCAACGTCAATTTCGGAAATAGTCATATTGTCGCCGTCGTTTTCATACT
The DNA here is from genome assembly GCA_947427325.1 of uncultured Clostridia bacterium. GTDB lineage: Bacteria > Bacillota > Clostridia > Oscillospirales > Ruminococcaceae > Ruminiclostridium_E. Next base: position 4,008 of record CANEHP010000008.1, read on the forward strand.
TTTCGGTATTTCCGTAAATATAAATTCTCCAAATTGCAGCGTTTACAACTACCGATGAGGGAATATTTTCTATACCGTCAAAGGCGGGCGTATCGATAAGCACCATAGGATAAATAAATTCCGCAAACTCGTTTTTTATTGCGGTTTGGTTGGCAATATCGCTTACGGTATTCATTGTAAATTTTACCACGTTCACAAGGCCCACTACGGCAAGGATAATTATAATCAGTCCCGCCGCAAAAAACGCTTTGCGGTTTTTCATAAGGGGAGCGGCGGGATCAAAGCCTGCCGCCGAATCCTCAGGCTCTCCCTCAAGCTCCTTTTCCACCTCGTCCACGTTGCCCTCAAGGGAGTTAAGGATTTTTCCCGCATTTTCCCGCTGTTCCTGCTTTGTTTCCTGTTTTGTTTGATTTTCCTGTTGTATTTGGGGATTTATTTTGTTTTCGTCAATCTGCGTATTATCTTTTGTTTTTTTCATTGCTTTTTTAAACTCTCCTGATATTTTTAGGCAATTGTGTCGATACGCCCTCTGCAAGTTCCTGTTTTCAAGGCGGATCAGCTTCGTATCTGTCCCGCTCCGTTAATCAAATATTTATAGGTCGTCATTTCCTCAAGACCCATAGGACCTCTTGCATGGAGCTTTTGGGTGCTTATGCCGATTTCTGCGCCTAAGCCGAACTGCCCTCCGTCTGTAAAACGTGTTGAGGCGTTTACATAAACCACTGCTGCGTCCACCCTTTGCTGAAATTTTTCCACACTTGCCAAATCCTTTGTTATAATACACTCGCTGTGCTTTGTTCCGTAGGTGTTGATAAAATCTATAGCTTCCTCTGTGTTATCCACAACCTTAACTGCGACAATACAGTCTAAAAATTCTCTGCGGTAATCCTCTTCTTCGGCGTTTCCGTCTGTGCTTATAATTTGGGCGGTTCGCTTATCGCCTAAGATTTTAACTTTACCCTGCCACCTTTTCTGCAAGGCGGGCAAAAATTTTTCCGCAATATCCTTATGCACCAAAATATTTTCTATTGCATTGCATACCGAGGGACGCTGGGTTTTGCCGTTATCCGCAATATTTACCGCCATTTCCGCATCGGCGGAGGCGTCCACATAAACGGAGCAGTTACCCTCTCCTGTTTGTATAACGGGAATGGTAGAGTTGTTTATAACATTTTGTATAAGGCTGTGTCCTCCCCGAGGAATAAGCACGTCTATATATTGATTTAGCTTCATAAGCTGATTTACTGTCTCTCGTGACGTATCCTCCACAAGAGATATTGCGTTTTCATCAATGCCCGCTTCCTTCAAGGCTCCCCGCATAAGCTCCGTAAGGCACTTGTTGCTGTTAACGGCGTCGCTGCCTCCTCTTAAAACCGAAGCGTTGCCCGATTTAAGACAAAGCGCCGCAGCGTCAACGGTAACATTGGGACGGGCTTCGAATATTATTCCCACTACGCCGAGAGGGACGCTTTTCTTGACGATTTTTAAGCCGTTGGGAAGCTCCCGGCCTCCTAAAACCCTCCCAACAGGATCGGGAAGAGCGGCAATTTTTAAAACGCCATCCGCCATATCGGAAATTCTCTTTTGGTTTAATCCGAGTCTGTCCTGCATTGCGGCGGACATATTGTTTTTTTCCGCATTTTCAAGGTCCTTTTTATTTGCCGCCATTATTTTTTCCGTGTTAGCCGTAAGGGCGGCGGCTATTTCTTTAAGAGCGTTGTTTTTTTGCTTTTGGGTAATTCCCCGCATTGAGCTTTCGGCTTTTTTTGCATTTGCGCCGATGGTTTCTATATATGTCATAGAGTTTCCTTTCTTTCCGAAAATTATGGAGCTGTAAAAAACAGACTTTTTTGCGCTTCTGAGAGGCTTGACACTGATTTTTTACCGCACTCAAAAGTGCTGCGTTTTTTACGGACCTCAATAGGCGCTGCCGTGCGGCTTTAAGCCTTATAACCGTGAACTGCCTTTTCAAACAAGCCCTATTATCGGTTAAGATTAAACAGTGTGCAAACCGCTCTGTTATCAAACAAATCATACAAAACGGCAGGATTATCGCCCTTGATAATAACGGTGGGGATACCTGCGTCGCCTGCCAGCACCGCCGCCTCGATTTTAGTAAGCATACCTCCGCTTGCAAGGTCGCTTCCCTTTTCTCCCGCAGCGGCTATCATCTCGTCCGTTACCCTGTTCACCAGCGGAATAAGCTTTGCGTTGGGAAGCAGGGGATTTTTATCGTAAAGTCCGTCCACGTCGGTAAGTATAATAAGCAAATCGGCGCCGCAAACCTCGGCGGTAAGAGCGGACAGGGTATCGTTTTCATCAAAGTCCAGCTGTTCTATGGAAACGCTGTCGTTGGCGTTGACAATAGGGATAATTCCCATAGACAAAAGGGTGTGCATGGTGTTGTAAATATTTTTTCTTCTTACATCGTTGCTGAATACGTCTCTTGTGGCTAATATTTGTGCAACCGTGTGGTTAAACCGTGAAAACTCGCTGCTGTAAAAGCTCATAAGCTGGCTTTGTCCCACAGCGGCGCAAGCCTGTTTTACAGGCATATCCTTGGGCTTTTTTTGAAGTCCGATACAGCCTACGCCAATGCCCACCGCACCTGAAGTAACAAGCACAATATCGTGTCCCGAATTTTTAAGGTCGCTTAAAACCTCTACCATCTTCTTAACACGGCGCACGTTTATGTTTCCCGTTTTATAGGTAAGAGTGGAAGTGCCCACCTTTATAACCACCCGCTTTTTAGCGGCATAATCAAAATTTTCCATACTTACAGAGCTTTTACTTCCTTATGTTTTTGTTTATTTTTCTTTTACAGTATATCATAGTATTAAGTAAAAATCAAGCTACGCAGGGGTTTTGCTCCGAAAATCGCAGTGGATTTTTCAACAGCATTTTCGCTTTTCGGCGGGGCTTGTTCTGTTTTAGAGCGTGTTCACATAAAATCAGTATGCAGATTTTAATGTAGATTTTCGTGCATAATTTTGTTGCCTGCAAGGCAAAATTTGCCGAAAAGATGCATGCTGAGCTTTATGTGAACTCGCTCTAATCAAAATGCTTGGAAATAGTATTGAACGTACATTCCACGCAGCCTTCAGCGGCTATTCGGCTTACGCTGAATAATTTAAAAAGGTGCTGACCTTTTTAATTTGGAATTGGTATAGAATCGGTGAAGCCGTTCCGAAACTGTCAACCTTCAGCTGTCAACTTTTTACAATGTCTTATATGTTTTTGCTAAAAAACAATCCCCTACCTTTAACAAGATAGGGGACAAATACATTTTTAAGTCTTTTATTTAGATTGTCAACAAGTCTGTTTTTATTTCAGACTAACCAACTCAATAACCCTCGTTTAAGAATTGGAACTGAGAAGTAAGCTCTTTCAGAATCTGAGACTGACCGGAAAGCTCTTCGGAAGCGGCGGCAGACTGTTCTGCGGTAGCGGAGTTTGTCTGTACAACGCTGGAAATCTGCTCTACGCTGGAAGAGATCTGCGTCATGGAGTCTGCTGCGCTGTTTGCTGCCTGAGAAATATCTGTGTTGAATTCCAGTACCTTCTGTGTAGCCTCTGAAGTTTCATCCATCTCGGCAACTGCCTTGTCTGCCAGCTCTCTGCCTCTTTCAATAGCCGCAACAGTGCTTTCAATAAGTGTGGTTGTATTCTTTGCTGCTTCGGCGGACTTGCCTGCAAGATTTCTTACTTCCTCGGCAACTACCGAGAAGCCCTTGCCTGCCGAACCTGCACGAGCTGCCTCAACGGCTGCGTTAAGTGCGAGAATATTGGTCTGGAATGCAATATCTTCAATAGTACTGATAATCTTCTTGGTATGCTCGGAGGACTGGCTTATTTCCTTAATTGCTTCTGCCAGATCATTCATTTCGCTCTTTGCCAGATTCAGCTTTCTGCTTGCGTCGTCTGTGCTGTTGCTTGCTTCAAGAGCCTTAGCTGCGTTGGACTTGATAATATCGGAAACAATGTTGATTTCGGCAGCCAGTTCTTCAATAGAGGAAGCCTGCTCGGTAGCGCCCTGCGAAAGTGACTGTGCGCCTAAAGCAACCTGCTCGGAGCCGGAAGCAACCTGATCGGAGGAAACGGTAACCTTCTGCATGGTCTCGTTAAGAGCAAGACGGAATGCACGGAGGGACTTGATGATGCTTTCATAATGACCTACATAAACGCTTACATCCTTGGAGCTTACGGTAAGGTCGCCCTTCTCCAATTCGCCTAATACGTAAGCTATATCGTCAATAATGGATTTTGTGCTGACGCAGAGATGTCTCATATCGTTTGCCAAAGTGCCGATTTCATCGCGGGAGGTGTAATTGATGCGCATATCAAAGTCGCCCTTTGCCATCTTCTGCGCTGCCGAGCTGACTTCACGCACGCCGCCTGCAATAAGCTTGGTTACATAAAGGGAAAGAATGATAACCACAACGGCTGCCGCAAGAGTAACGGCTATAAGAATAATTCTGCCTGAATTAGCATAATTCACGCTGGAATCGTAATCTATCTCCGAAACCGCAATAGCGTTTGTCTTAAGTTTCTGCGCAGCTTCATACAAAGCGGTTACATTGGGCATCAGGTTTGTGTCATAGTTGTTTATGGCAACCTCAACGCTGTTTGTGTTATTTGCGCCTGAGCCTGCATTAGAAAGTTCTCCCTTAAATTGCTGATAAGCTTCATGAATTGCATCGGTATAGGTTCTCATACTTTTAACCAGCGCTTTATCCTCTTCAGTGGTAACCACCTTGTCAAGCGTCTCTATTTTTGGGAGAATTTCGTCGTTGAATTTTGCCTCGGCAGTTTTCAAATACTGATCAACATAAGCCTTGTCCTCGGGCTTGCCTATTGCATGAAGCAAATTCTTGGCGGTTTCCTGGGTTCTTGCATTAACTTCACTGCTGAGCATTACAACCTGTACGGCCTGATTGTAAAAATGATCAATAATTCCGCTGAGACTGCCCAAAATGCTGACTGAAAAGACAACAAGAACAATCATCATCGCAAGAATCACGCCGAAAGATACAATAAGTTTTTGAGAAATTTTTAAGTTTTTCATGCTTGTTTCACCTTTCATTTTTTATGATAAATATACATTTATATTGACTTTTGCGATGCTGAAACATTGGCGGAATCCCGATAAGGGGAACAAAGCTGTCAAATGTTATCACAAAAGCTATAAAAAGGAGTTTATGCATCACATTAAGGTTTAGGATTTCTCCCTATCTTATGTGATTTTTAAAAAATAAAATCTTATATAATCAAAAAACCGATGTTTTCTGTCTCTTGGGAAGCAATCTTTTCGGAATGCAGCCTTTTTCAGCCTGCCGAAGGCATATATCCCACGCCAAAAACCAAAGCGGCTTATATTATGGGATTTTTAATATGCTTGCGGCAAAGCCTTTTATTGAATTACCAGCCGTCGGTAAGCCGCTTGCAAATTGTTTTTCCTATATTGCAGAGACTTTGCTGCTCGTCGCAGGCGCCTAACTTATATGCTTCCATAGGCATTCCGTAAACTATGCAGCTTTCCTTGTCCTGACCTATGGTGTGAGCGCCCTTTTGGTGTATTTTAAGAAGTCCCTTTGCGCCGTCTGCGCCCATACCCGTCATAAGCGCCGCAATAGCCCTTTTCCCCGCTGCGTCCGCAACGCTGCCGAACATTACGTCTACCGAAGGACAGTGTCCCGACACCTTTTCCCCTTGGTAGCATTTAACATAAAAGCCCTTTGCGTCTTTTTTAACCTCTAACTGAAGTCCTCCTGCGGCAATAAGGCAAGTGCCCTGAGTAAGTCTGTCGCCGTCTGCCGCTTCCTTTACATGGAGCGAGCAGCACTTATCCATTCTCTCGCTGTACAGTCTTGTGAAAACAGGGGGCATATGCTGAACCACAACAACAGGGGGCATAGTATCGGGAAATGACTTAAGCACACATTCAAGGGCGTCGGTTCCGCCCGTTGAAGCTCCCAGCGCCACTATATAGCCTTCCTTGCTTCGTAAGGGCAATCCCGCCATTTCTTCCTTTGTGGGAAGGTTTGGTGGAACTCTTCCGATTTTTGCGGTAACCGGTCCTATGGATAAGCCGTCTACCTCTTCTACTCCTCCCGCTCCCTTTGCCTGAGCCGTTCTGACTTTTTTTGTTGAGGCAATGGAAATTTTTGTTCCCAAAAGCGTCATAAAGCGCTGTTGGTCTGCGGGGGTTTTGGGTTTAAGTATAAAGTCGGCAGCTCCGGCGGCAATAGCCTCTCTGCTGCTGTCTGTGCCCGATATCAAAATGCAGGGCAGCGGATATTGTCCCATAAGCTGTTTTAAGAAGGTCAACCCGTCCATTTTTGGCATTACAATATCCATTACCAAAACATCGGGCTTAAGATCTATTATTTTGTCCCTTGCTTCAAAGGCGTCTGCCGCTTCACCGACAATATCCAAATTCGGCTTGGCGGACAGCGCAATCTTCATGGAAGTTCGGAACATAGTGGAATCGTCAACCAAAAGCACCTTCACCTTTGGCATTGTAACTTGATTAGCCATAAGAAAACCGAGGTTCTCCTTCCTCTCTCTTTTTCGGAATATTCAATAATAAAACTGTTCTTTTAAACCGTTTTAGCGTTTAATTGTTCCGATGGCAGGATGTGCGGCGGCAGCGGCTGTCTTATTTTTATCGGAAATTCTTCTGTATATAGCAGGCTGGATATATGTATAGCGTGTTTCCCTGCTTACGCTTTCCGAATGTCCCGTAAAGAGGTAGCCGCCCTCTTTGGTAACATCATAAAAGCGCTCCACTAAATCGTTTTTTGTTTTTTGATCAAAGTAAATCATTACATTGCGGCAGCTGATAAAGTCGTAAGGTCTTTGAGCGATTATTTTGTCCATCAGGTTAAACTGCTTGAACTGAATCATTGCACGGTAATTGTCCTTAACCTTAAACTTAGTATCGTCTACCTTTGAAAAATACTTGGTCATCCATGCCTGAGGGATATCTTTAAGCTCTGCCAAAGGATATACGCCCGCTCTCGCAAAATTTAAAACCTCCGTATCAATGTCGGTAGCAATATAATTTACTCTCCACTTTGAAATGGACGGACCGAAATGATCCAGCACCGTGAAAAGTATGGTGTAAGGCTCATGCCCCTTTGAGGAAGCGGCGCACCACAGATTCATGCTGTGGTCTGCGTTTGCCTTTTCGATATAGGGCAAAATTGTCTTTTTAAGGAAATCAAAGTGCTCCGGCTCTCTTAAAAAGAAGGTATGGTTGGTGGTCAGCTTGTTCACCAGCTGAATGGTTTCTTTGCCCGACTTGTCGGAAAGAGCAAAATCAAGATAATCCTTGAAGCTTTTAAAGCCTCTTTGCGCAATCATATTGCTGAGTCTGCCCTCAATAAGAACGCTTTTCTTTTCTAAGTTAATACCGTAATTTTTTTTCATGAAAACCACAAGACGATCAAAATCGTTTTGTGTTAATTTCATACTCATAAAGATCCACCTCTGTCGTCGTTGATAAGCTTATTGCCGTCTATCAGCAGTATAACATTGTTTTCAAAATGCACGATAGACTTGATATACCTGTTTGCATTTACATTTTTGGAATCGGGGGTCTGGCTGATATCGGAGGATTTTACATCTACTACCTCCTGAACTCTGTCAACGATAATTCCCACCTGCTCTCCGTCCTCAAATTCAAGAACGATTATACAGGTTCTGCTGTCATAAGGTATTTCTTCGATCTCAAACCGTTTTCTGATACTTATAACAGGCACAACCTTGCCTCTGAGGTTAATAACGCCCTTGATGTGACCGGGAATTTTGGGTACAAGAGTGATCTGCTCAACCTCAATAATTTCCTTTATATACTTGATTTCAATGGCGTAAATGGCGTCCCCCACGTTAAATGAGAGCATTTCGGTGTTGCTTGCTGCGGTTATCTCCGATACGGTTGCTTCTGGCTCTGCCATTTCGGTTCATCCTTTCTGTTTACGGAATAATAATTTCCGCTGATTTTATATAAACTGCGCTTAATATCAAAAATCACTGATGATGTTGTTGACATCAAGTATAATGGTAATTGAGCCGTCGCCTAAGATAGAACAGCCCGACATACCCCGCTGTTTGATATTATAATTGCTGAACAGGGAGCAGAACGGCTTTACTACGACCTGCTGCTCTCCGATAAGCTTGTCGGCGAACAGGCAGGCACGCTTGCCGTCGGTTTCCACAAGAATAATTATTCCTTCAAAAATATCGTAGGTGAAGGGAGTAATGCCGTACATTTCATAAAGTCTGATAAGCGGGAAGCATTCACCTCTTATCATTATCATTTCCTTGCCGTTGGTATCCTTTACTATCTGGTCGGGCTTAACCTTAAAGGATTCTCTGATGGAATTTATGGGAATAGAGAATATTGAATCGCCCACGGAAATCTCCATACCCTCAACAATAGAAAGGGTAAGGGGAATTTTGATAATAAAGTTAGTGCCTTCGCCCATTTTGGACTCTACGGAAACAGTTCCTCCGAGCTTTTCGATGTTTTTGCGCACAACATCCATTCCGACGCCTCTGCCCGAATACTCGGTAACCTCCTCGTTGGTGGAGAAGCCGGGAAGCATAATCATATTAAGGATTTCTTTTTCGGAATATTCGCTTACGGGCTTTGTAAGAAGTCCGTTCCTCTCAGCCTTAGCAATGACCTTTTCGGGATTTATTCCTGCGCCGTCGTCGGCAACTATGATAATGACCTCGCCGGAAGCGTTGCTTGCCGACAAAGTGATTTTACCCTTGGGGGATTTTCCCGCCGCAATTCTGTCCTCGACATTTTCCTCGATGCCATGATCCATAGAGTTGCGCACCATGTGCATCAGAGGATCGTTAAGCTGGTCGATGATGGATTTGTCAACCTCGGTTTCTTCCCCTTCGAATACCAAATCCACATCCTTGTTAAGCTTAACCTTCATATCTCTTACGATACGGGTCATTTTATTAAATGCGCCTGACAAGGGTACCATTCTGATTGACATAACGGCGTCCTGAAGCTCCTCGTTAAGCTTTCTCAGCTGTCTTGCCGCCTTTTGGAAGTTATCCAGCTTAAGACCGTTTAGGTCGGGATTAGAGGTTACCATTGCTTCCGTGATAACGATTTCTCCCACCAAATCAAGCAATGTGTCAAGCTTGTTAAGATTAACGGAGATAAGGGACTGCTTGCTGCCGCCTGTGGAAGACTTTGCATGAGACGCATTATCGGCTGCGGGCTTTGGCGCTGCCGCAGGCTTGGGAGCAGCGGGTTTTGGCGCTGCTGCCGCAGCGGGAGCGGCGGAAGACGCCGCCTTGGGAGCGGCAGGTGCAGCCGCAGCGGGAGCGGCAGGGGCAGCCTGCTGAGAATGATCCTCCACAAATTCATATAATTTAACGCTGGGGGTATTTTCAATAGCCTGTACCACAGCGGCGGTCTTATCTGCGTCGAAATGAACAATAAAGCCCTGTTCGACTATTACCTTTGAGGATTCGGAATTTTCTTCGATATCCGCAGGCTCATATGTAACGTTCTCGCATACGTCCTTAATGTTGTTGATAACCAGCGCCGCACGGAGATTCTCCATCTTGCAGTCGTCGTCAAAATAAACGCAAACCGTGCTGATGTTCTCGTCGGCAGCGTCGTCGTCCGTGCTTCCCCTGCAAATAAGGTCGCACCTGCTGACGTTGGGAGTATTTTTGATCGTATCTAAAATTTCATCTATGGTTTTGTTCTTTTTGGGGCGGAAGTGAATTTCAAAGCCGTTTGCAATTATGGTTTTTGCGGTGTCGCTGTTGGTTTCTATATCCGGAGGAATATAGTCTAACTTTGAACAAAGTTCGGTAATTCTGTTAACCACCAGGGAAGCCCGCAGATTTTCCATCTTGCAGTCCTCCTCAAAGAAGACTTTAACTATGGTATCTCCGGCTCCTTCAACTACGGCGGCTTCAGCCGCCTGCGGAGCGGAAGCGGCAGAAGCCTCAGGCGCCGCCGATTCACCCTTAAGAACCGCCACAAACGCCTCTATCTTGTTCATTTGATCGGAGAAATCCGTAGGAGTATATTCGTCCTCTCCGATCAGCTCAATTTCCGCCTTCATTAAATCGGAAGCCGCAAAAATCAAGTCGTAAAGCTCCTCGGGAGAGGAGATAACAGGGTTATTCTCACGGATTATGTAAAACATATCCTCGATCGCATGAGCAAGCTTGGACATATTTTCCAGCCCCATCATAGCCGACGAACCCTTGATGGTGTGCATGGTACGGAATATCTCGTTGATTTCCTCCTCGCCGAAGCCGCTTTCGTTCTCCGTTTTCATGAGAATCTGATCAAGCTGCTCCAACAGAGACGTAGTCTCAAAGACATACATATCCGCCATTGCTTCCATTCCTGCTTCAAATTTAGCCATAAAAACACCTACCTGTCAGTTAATGATAAATCTTAGTTTATACATTGTTCAAAAAACGCTGCGCTCCCTTAACGCGCTGATTTTATTACCGAAAACAGAGAAAAACAAGCAAATAAAAACAGACTCATTTAAAAAGGCTAATACACTGTTGTATTAATAACCGTCTGCATTTCACTCTGTCCGAACTTAATAATGCCTTGCCGTATATTTCTTCTGCTACAAAAATATATGCCGCTCCAAAAGAGTCTAAAATGTCAAATCCCGTTTTCCTTTTATGAGTCTGCCGTCTTGAAAGTCATTGTGAATTACCGCAAAATTTGTCTAACGCATTTTTGAAGGATATGGGCAACAGCTTACAGCCTTTGCGGTAATCGAAGTTAAACAAGCAGCGCTCTAACATAATGCGACAGAACATTTCAATATATTATATATTATATCACAATTTCTCCTGTGCGACAAGCGGTTAAGTCAAATATAGAAAGAAATTAACTTAAAAAAAATCGGTTGAAATTTGTTCAATTTTAACAAATTGCGCCGATTTTTTATTTTTTCAAGCCTTATTATTTATTCTTACTGCCCTTTGAGATTTTTATAGCCGCCTTTGTCATTTCCAAAATAACCCTTTGTCTGAGTTTTGAACACTTATCCGCATACTCGTGAGCGTTCAGGGAAAATTCGGGACGAACGGTTTCCAGCACGGACTTGGTTATCTGCCATAAATTGCTGTCGGTGGGCTTAATATTAAATCGCTCCACTATTGCTTCAAGCTCCTGATTCACAAGGTCGGGAACAACGGCGATTATGCCCTGTTTTACGCTTTTTTCCCGATTTTTTATACCCTGAAAATCTTCTTCGGGCTTCCCGATACCGTCAGAGCGGGTAGAATACTTTTGAGTCAAGGGCTGATCGGGCTGACTTGTTTTTATTTCTTCTTCGGGATCGCTTTTTTCTTTTATGCTGTCGGAATTGCTGTCGGGCTTTTTTGGCAAAGGCGCTTTTTCCAAATCCCCGCTTTTTTCGGTTTCCGTATTTTTCCGTACAAGCGGGGAAGCTGCAAGGGACTCATTATAATGTGCAGACCCGTGTTCTTCCTCCATATGCGGCATATGCGGAATTGCGGGATTAAAAGCCTTTGCCGAGGGCTTTTGACAGTTTTTTTGCTTCGGAACAGCCTTATCGGCAGAATCATTTTTGCTTTTTTCTCCCACCAAACTCATTACATGATTTGTTTTGGCTGTTCGTGCCATTTAAATTCCTCCAAAATGCATATGAAACCTGTACCTATCCCATTATCATACTAAAATAAACGATCCTTGCGGTCTGATTTTCGCAAATCCTTGTCTGTTTTTAGACGAGTAGTATCAGTCCTGCTCCGAGTCCCGATTTTGATTCTCTGCGCCGTCAGCCGTATCATCAATGGCAAAAAGCTCGTTCTGCGGCTTTTGATCCTTTCTGGGTCTGCCTCTGCCCAGTTTTTTTACCGTTCTCACAGGCTTATCCAGTCTGAGAATTTCATAAATCAAATCCACATACTCCTTTGCAGCCTTTGAGCGGGGAGCATACTCAATGATTGTCTTTGCATGGGCGGGAGCTTCCGCAATAATGACGCTGCTGCTGATCTTCTGCTCGAAAACATCCGTGTCCAGCTGCTCGGCGACCATATTGGTTAAATCCTCAACCTCCTTTGTGAGAATCAGGCGGGGATTATATTTGTTCAGCAGTATTCCTCTGATCTCCAGGGACTTGTTATAGTATTTCTTTACTGCGAAAATAGTTTCCTTTAGCTGAGAAATACCTTGCAGCGAAAGAATCTCGGGAACCATGGGGATAACAAGCTCGTTAGCGGCGGTATAAGCGTTAATGGTTAAAATAGACAAAGCGGGAGGCGTGTCTATTATAATATAGTCATAGTTATCCGTCACGGAATTAAGCTGTTCCCTGAGGATATATTCTCTGCCCACATTGGTAAGCTCCAGCTCGCAGCCTGAAAGCATTATGTTGGCGGGGGCAATATCACAGCAGGCCACATGCTGTATGGTATCGTAAAGCTCCACTCCTCCGTGGAAAACATTATAAATGGTATAGCAGTTTTCGGTTTCCGCCCCCAAGCTGAAGGACAGGTTGCCCTGGGGATCCAGATCTATCGCTAAAACCTTTTTGTTCATGGCGGAAAGGCAGCCGCAAAGCGAGCTGCAAGTGGTGGTTTTTCCCACGCCGCCCTTTTGGTTGGTAACAGCAATAATTTTAGCCATATACAGTCCTCTTTTTTGAAATTTTGATTCGGAATTTCCGAGACTCCCGCTTTTCCGCAAAAAACATCATATCATAAGGCGGATTTTTTAAGCGATCCCCTGCGGTCTTTTAACGGGAGAAATAATCTCCTTTTGAAATTCCGAAAAGCTTATGCTCCCTATTCCTTCATCAGGTCAATGTGTTTCCCAAATCCAAATTAGGAGCGCCTTCGGGGTCATAAATATGATAGTTTGATTTGCCGTTTTTCTTAACATAATACATAGCCTCATCCGCACAGCCAACCAATTTTTCCGCATCATTGCCGTGGTCGGGAGCAAAGGCAATACCCACGCTTGCTTTAATATTAAGGGTAACGCCCGCAGCTGCACAGTTATAGCCGGAATTTAAGCTGTTAATAAGATTTACGGCAAATTCGACGCAGCCGATGACTTTTTCTGCGTCTGTGATACAAAGGACAAACTCGTCGCCGCCAAATCGTCCTGCGATGCCGCCGCTGCCTACGCATTCCTTGATTATGTCCGAAACATACTTTATCGCCTCATCGCCCACATTATGCCCGTACCGGTCATTGATAAGCTTAAAGTCGTCCGCGTCTATAAACAGAACGGCATACCTTTCGTTAACACGCTTTAAATCAAGCAGCTTTTGCAGCTCTTTAAGAAAGGTGCTTCTGTTATAAAGCTTGGAAAGAAAGTCGTAGCTTGCCTTTTGTGAAAGCTGAATGCTTGATTTTTTCTTATTGTTGATATCCACCGCAACGCCCATCAGCTTGGTTATATCCCCCATGCGGTTAAGAACGACGCCGGTCTTTACATTTATCCAAATTTCGCTGTTGCTTCTTGTTTTAACAAGAAATTCGTTTTCCGCATATTCTCTTGTTCCCTTAAGCAGAGAGTTCATATCCTTCACAAAGCGGCGGGCGTCTCCATCGCTCATAAGTGCGTCTAAAAAGCCCCCTTTTTCCAAATCTGCCCGTTCACAGTCAATATCAAATCTGTCACGGAGATTATCCGACACATAAAGGGCTTTTCTTTCAATATCCCATTCAAACAGCATACTTTCGGAAAGAGATGTAATGGTTTTATGCTTATCCTCGGAAATGTAAAAATCGTCCAACAAGGAATTAAAGTATTCGGAAATAATCTGATAATCAAGAGCTTTAAAGTCAGGCAGGCGCTTACTGCGGTCTCCTGCGTTTATTTCCCTTGCGGCGGAAATTATCCTGCCGATGGGAGTAATGGTGCGGCGGTATATTACAAAAGCAATTAAAAAGTCCGCAACAATGAACAGCGCAAACACAATCAGCCCTATAACGGTAACGGGAACAACATTACGTCTTGCACTGCTTACGGGATAGCTTCCCATCCAGCTCCAATTTGAACTGCCAATCTTTCCGTAAGCGCCGTAAAGGCCGTCTTTGGTAAATGAAACGAACCTGCTGCTGTCGCTTAAACCCGAAAGATTGTCCGGGGAAATATCCGTAACAGGCGTCCATTCGCCCTTTCTCTTGATTTGACCGTCTACGTTTAACCCGTTTTTGTTTCCGTCCATAAATACCACCGAACCCTTGCCGTCAAAAAACCTTGCTTCGGATAAAAGAGCGTTCAGCTTATCGGCGGACGCAACTGCGGCAATATAGCCCCTGGAATTTCCGAATGTAGTGAGAGGCTTTATAATGTAAATAACATTTTCCAAATATTTTTCATCGGTTATATTGCTTATATATATTTCATTTTCCGAAATTTTGCGAAGCTCCTCAAAATCCTTGTATGTGTCTTTCAGCACCCCTTCGTTATGGGACGCCACAATGTATCCGTTGGAATCCATAACGGAAATATCAACCAGTCCGTCGTCGCTTTTAATTATTGCATTTGTCAGCGAATCCACTTGTTCCTTTATAGCATTGTAATCTCCGCCTGCGGCGCGCTTAATATAATCGGTTTGCGCCAAAACAGACAGCTTAACCTCATAGTTGTCGAAAAAAAGGCTTTGAGCCTTTGCCAAGCTGTATGCAGCCGTTCCCGTTTCGCCGGCAGCCATCTGCCCGTAGCTGCTGCTGTATGTAAGAGTTCCCACAATTCCCACTATAATTATAGGAATAAGTATAGATGTAATAATCATGATCTTAAATAAAGTTTTAAGTTTCATAATTTTGCCTTTCACAGGACTGTAAAAGAGTACTTTTTTCTCAAAAGCGTCGGCGAGAATTTACTGATTTAAAATATTTTCAGGGTTTTCAAAACAATACTTTACGGTACTTTGCCTAACCCTGCGCCATTCGGACATTTTTAAAAAATCAGCGCCGTCAGAAAGCTTTTACAGCTCCCATATATTTTATTGGATATTTTTTATTTCTCCGCTTCCTTTTGTATAAGCTCCCGCTGAAACTCCACCACATATTGGGACACAATATCCTCTACAGACGCCGAAACGTTAATAAATTTACAGCCGTAGCCCTCTATGTCGCCGGCGGCGTTTCTTTGAACCCGAAGCACTTCTGCGTCAACATCGATAATTTTTTCGTTTAAATCCATGGTGAGCATCAGCTTATCGCTTACTTCAAGCGTTTCATCGTTGTTCATAATGAGGAAAACTCCGCCGATGTTAATATCCTTTATTTTTGTGAGATAGGGAGATTCCAGCACCGTGCGGTTTCCGTTTCTTTCCACCGTATTAATTACGCAAGGCACATTTACCTCTATTTTATAATATCTTCTCCGCTCCTGAAGGATTTTTGCCGAATTAACCCTTACAATTAAATTAAGCTGTATGTCCGAGGACATACTTACATCTGAAAAATATTTTATGCGCTGACCGTTTCTCATGTAAGCAATAACATAAACCGTGGAATTATATTCGATTTCCGGCAGACCCTTTCCCTTAATAATAAGCACGGCGTCGGTATCTTCGTTATAATTGCCGTTTTTATATTCCTGAATCGAAAACTGCTTATTGTTGGCAGAAAGAATCCTTGTGTTTTCCATAGTAACAATATCAATTTTTAGGATTTTATCTCTTGAAAGCATACTTTTTTCTCCCGATCCGTTACGTTTTTCTTTTTATAAGTTATGCATATTCGATTATTCTCTGTTCTAAGCTTTGGCATTGCATTTTATATAATATAATGAATCTTATTGGCGTATATTACATTTTGCGCTAAAAGTCCAATGATACCATAATCGTTCATTATGTAGTAATTATACATTATATCTCAATGTAAATCAAGTGGAATACGAAAATTTAGTAAAAACAGTTATGTTTTTTATTGCTTAAGCGGACTCTGCTCTTCGCTAAATAAAAATAATTTGCCAAAAAATCACTCGATATTTATTGTGCGTTATTGCTCTAAACTATTGTAATTTGCAAAAATCTGTGTTATTATATAAGCATTAAAAGTTTTTAAGGAGGAAGCAACAAATGCTTACTAACATTCCAAAGGTTAAACTTGGGCTTATCGCAGTTTCCCGCGACTGCTTTATAATTTCCCTTTCCGAAAAAAGA
Organism: uncultured Clostridia bacterium; assembly: GCA_947427325.1. Lineage (GTDB taxonomy): Bacteria > Bacillota > Clostridia > Oscillospirales > Ruminococcaceae > Ruminiclostridium_E. The sequence continues at coordinate 20,180 of CANEHP010000008.1, forward strand.
AGAGCGGCGGTTGCTGAAGAGTGCAAAAAAATCGGCGTTGACGTGTATCAATGTATGACTACGGTTGAAAACGAGCTTGATATGCTTAAAGCGGTAGAGGAGGTTAATGCGGCAGGCTGTAACGCTTTGACTGTATTTTTGGGCAACTTCGGTCCTGAAACTCCCGAAACTCTTATTGCAAAGAATTTTGACGGTCCTGTTATGTATGCCGCTGCGGCAGAGGAATCGGGCAATGATCTTATAAACGGCAGAGGCGACGCTTACTGCGGTATGCTTAACTGTTCCTATAACTTGGGAATGCGTCATTTAAAGGCGTACATACCCGAATATCCCGTAGGCACTGCCGAAGACGTGGCAAAAATGATAAAGGATTTTCTTCCCATTGCCCGCACCCTTATCGGACTTTCACAGCTTAAGATCATCACCTTCGGTCCCCGTCCTCAGGACTTCTTTGCCTGCAACGCTCCTATCAAGGGCTTGTATGAAATAGGGGTAGAGATTGAGGAAAACTCCGAGCTTGACCTGTTGGTTTCCTACAAGGCTCATGCCGACGATCCGAGAATCGACGGAATCTGCAAGGAAATGGCGGAGGAAATGGGAGAAGGAAAATACTATCCCGAAATGAGCAAGCGTATGGCACAGCTTGAAGTTACTCTTCTTGACTGGGCCGAAAAGCATAAGGGCTCAAGAAAATATGTGGCATTCGCCGACAAGTGCTGGCCTGCGTTCCCCGAAGCCTTCGGATTTGAGCCTTGCTATGTAAACTCCCGTTTGGTAAGCAGAGGTATTCCCGTTTCCTGTGAGGTTGATATTTACGGAGCGTTAAGCGAATACATAGGACTTTGTATTACAGGGGACGCCGTTACCCTTTTGGATATAAACAACTCCGTTCCGAAGGATCTGTACCAAAGCGATATAGAGGGCAAGTTCCCTTACAGTCTTACCGATACATTTATGGGCTTCCACTGCGGCAACACTCCCGCCTGCAAGCTGTGCGCCGACAGAGCGGTTAAGTATCAGCTTATACAGCACCGCCTGTTAGAGCCTGCGGATTCCGAGCCTGATTTCACAAGAGGTACGCTGGAAGGCGATATTGCTGCTTCGGACATCACTTTTTACCGTTTGCAGTGCAACAGCGACGGAAAGCTTTGCGCTTATGTGGCAGAGGGCGAGGTTCTTCCTGTAAAAACACGCTCCTTTGGCGGTATAGGTATTTTTGCAATTCACGAAATGGGAAGATTTTACCGTCACGTTCTTGTACAGAAGCGTTACCCTCATCATGGCGCAGTGGCGTTTTCTCACTGCGGAAAGGCTGTGTTTGAGGTTCTCAAGATGCTGGGAGTTGAAGATATTGCTTATAATCAGCCTAAGGAACTGCCTTATGCTACCGAGAATCCTTTTGTCAAGTAAGAGCTTTTATAGGTTCTACTCCGGAAATCGTAATGGATTTATTAACAGTGTTTTCGCTTTGCGGCGGGCTTGTTCTATTTTATTTAAATTGCTTTGAACATTGCCTTTCCCGTCTTGCGACGAGGCGCGCTCCCCGCGGGGGCTTAGGGTGACAGGGAGCAAACTTTGTCGATGCCGCATCCTTGCGGCACTTTGGGTTTGCTCCCGACGACATCCTGTCGTCCCAAGAGGGGGAGGGGGAACTGCAAATCCGACAAAGCGGGGATTTCCCCCTCCCTTGTGTTTGCCTTTGGGCGGCGGCGTCCGTGCCGCCGCTTTGTAGCAAACACTTTCACGTCCTTGTGAACCCTTTAGGTTTCACCCTAAGAACCCTTTCCTTATCCCCTCTCCCCCTTTCCCCGCTTTGGAAGTTGGCGGTTGGGGATTTGTTTTTTCTCGGTATAATTTATTTTGCTTTCGGTGTCCGTTTGTGCGGTCTTTAAAACTGTTTTGCTGTTGGGGTTTGGGGCGGCTGTTGAAACAAAGTGCTTCATTCTTTTGTTTTGCTGCTCTGTTCTTTGTAGCTTTTTTATTTTTCTTTTTTACGATTTTGGAAGGAGAACCCTTTTATACTTTTTTGAGAAGGCGGCGCTTATTATCGCTTTCAAAAAAGCCGTGAAGCTTTAAATTCACGTTTACCCGAGGGGTTCGGCATTTTTGCTAAAAAATGCCGAACCCCTCGATTTCTGAAATTTGCGCTGTCGGGGCAGCTATGGGAATTTTTCCCCGCCTGTCCTTAACGGATCTTATCACCTATGCGAATGTGGTAAATTTTCAAATACGCAGGCTAAGTCGACTCCTTAACTGTCAACAGTCAATTTTTTAAACTGTATTAAAAGATTTTGACTAATTTTCAAGATAGTGATATAATATAAAAAGTATATCTATAGGACGATAATAATTGTGCGGAAAAGAAAGGTGTTTTAAAATGGCGGAAGAAAAAATCATATCCGATGTTCGAGAATATTCAAAAAAATACAGTATAGAGGAGCTTTTGGAGAAAGCGGAAAAAGCAGAGGGCGAAGAGCTTATAACCTGTTTGTTTGCCGCCGTCTGCATTGCCGCCGAAAAGGGCTTGAAGCAAATTCCCTTTGACGAACAGCTTATGGCGGCAAGGGCGCTGACCAAGGGTAAAATCATAGAAATGCCCACAGGAGAGGGAAAAACTCTTTGCGGGGTTTTTGCCGCGGCATGGCATAAGCTAAGGGGCGAGAAAACACATATTCTCACCTTTAACGATTATCTGGCGGAGCGTGACAGGAACTGGATGAAGCCCGTTTACGACCTTTTGGGAATTGAAACCGCCTTTATTACCGAGAAATCCGCTTTTGAAGAAAGAAAAGCCGCTTATAAGGCGGATGTGCTTTATATAAGCGCCCGAGAGTGCTGCTTTGATTACCTTCGGGATTTTACGGCGCAGACCTTGGAGGAGGAAAGCGGGCTGAGTTTTGACGCAGCCATTGTTGACGAAGCCGACTCTCTTTTGATCGACGAAGCAAGAATACCCATGGTTGTGGCGGGAGAAACGGAGGTGGCGTATGATCCCGAGCTTGAGGACGCTTCCGATTATGTAAGGACTTTTGAAGAAACCGACTATGAAATCAGCCTTGAAACGGAAAGCGTTTTTCTTACCGACAGCGGAGCGGCAAAGGCTGAGGAGCATTATAATATTGACAACATTTACGACGAGGAAAACGCCGAGCTTTTGTCTAAGATAAACGACTGCTTAAAGGCGCAGTTTTTCTTGCGGGAGGATAAGGACTATATAAACAGAGACGGCAAAATTCTCCTTATAGACAAGTTTACAGGTAGAACGGCGGAAAATCGCCATTATCCCGGAACGCTGCAAACGGCGGTGGAATTAAAGCATGGAGTAAAAACCACTACAAGAGGCGTTGTTATGGGCAGCATCGCCTTGCAGTATTTTGTGAGAAAATACAAGAGCCTTGCCGCCATGACAGGCACGGCGGAGGCCTCAATGGAAGAATTTTTCCAGATTTACAATTTGCAGCTTGAAAAAATCCCGCCCCATCTGCCAAGCCAAAGAATCGATCATGATTTGGATATATATTATGATACCCGGTCAAAATGGAACGGCGTTGCGGAAGCGGTTATGCAGGCTCACGAAAAAAATCAGCCTGTTTTAATCGGCACGGGCAGCATTGCACAAAGCGAAACATTGTACGGACTTTTAAAGGAAAAGGGTATAGAAGCGGTAGTGCTGAATGCCAAAAACGATAAGCAGGAAGCGGAAATAATCAGCAATGCGGGTATGCCGGGGGCAGTTACCATTTCCACCAATATGGCGGGCAGAGGCGTTGACATTAAGCTGGGCGGCAGCGACGAAGCCTGTAAGGAAGACACGGTAAACACAGGGGGCTTGCTTGTTATCTCCACTTATATGCCCGAAAGCAGCCGCATTGTACGTCAGCTGCTGGGACGGTCGGGCAGACAGGGGGACAAGGGAGAGAGCAGGCGTTTTGTGGCTTTGGACGAGCCTATTATGGAAAAGTACAAGCTTACCTCCCTTTTGCCCCACAGCCATATCCCCGAGCCTACACACAGGGCTGTCGAGGACAAGGTGCTTTTAAGAGAGGTTGAGAGAATACAAAGAATTTCCGAGGGCGACTGCTTTGACGCAAGGGCAAGGCTTATGAAGTTTACCATGATCGGCGAAAAGCACAGAGATCAGATTTTTTCCGCAAGGGCAAGAATTTTGGAGGGCGGCAGGTCGGATCTTTGGAGCAGTGCGGAAAATTATTCCGAAGCCCTGGAGAAGTTGGGCGGGGAAAAGCTGGCAAGGCTTGAACGGAAAACCGCCGCTGCCGCAATAAACAAGTTCTGGAGCGATTACCTTGAATACACCGAGGAGCTGAGACGGGGCATTCACCTTGTTGAAGTGGGCGGCAAGAGTCCCTCGGAGGAGTACAACATTTCGGTAGAGGAATACTATCGGGGAATGGAAGAAGAGCTGAAGCACTATATGGAGGAAAAATTAACCGAGCTTTTGGAAAAGGGCGAGGAAGGCTATACGGTTGACGCTCCCCAAAATATCCATACCTATCTTTTGGAGGACACGGGGGACGAGCTGAACAAAATGCCGCTGCTTTTAAATGTTTTTGGGGAAGAGGAGGAAGCAAAGCCCCTTCCCAAAGCGCCTTCGGTGCTTGACGCTCCCGAGGAAAAGCCCGTTAAAGAAAAAAAGGGATTTTGGTTTTTTAAGAAGAAACAATAGCGGGTAAAAATTTCCAAAACTGCCCTGACAGCACGAATTTCAAAAAGTGTCGGAATTTTCAAGGAAAATTCCGACCGGTTCGCAAAATAAAAAGTAGCGCAGCAAGGCGGAGCGGATTTTTATTTTGCGAATTTTGAAATTCTTTTCAAATGAGTGCGGTGAAAAATCAGTACAGCTTTCTCTAAAAGCGGGTAAAAATTTCCAAAACTGCCCTGACAGCACGAATTTCAAAAAGTGTCGG
>CANEHP010000009.1 GCA_947427325.1 uncultured Clostridia bacterium
AGTACATTGTTCTGCGAGGTTATCCTCGCACGGTAAAATGTTTTTTTACAGCCCCCTTGTTTTTTAAACGCTTTCCCATTGCATTAAAAAAGCTTCTTCCTGCCATAAAAACAGGGAGAAGCCTTTTTAAATGTTCAAAGAACGTTGTTTTAGAACGTTTTAAGTTTTAATTACCCCAGCTCAGCACATAAATATTTACCTGCTTTGCGCCGTAGTTCACGGAGGTCATATAATAATCCTCGCTGTTGCCCATATAAAGGTCAACCAAAACGCCGTGAGCCGTTAAATTTCCCGTATCCGCCGCAACTGCATAGCCGTAAACATAGCTGCCGTCGGTACTTGTGATATACAGCTCCGAGCCGTAGGGAATAATTGCGGGATCAACTGCCACCGTGCCTATTTCAAGCCTCCTGCCGCTGGCTGTGCCGCTGCCTGAGGGGGCGGTGTAGGCGCAGGATTTTCCCGTAAGAACAGCTTCATAATTAACAGGCAGACCGTTTTCAAGCACAAGCTTTTCGCTGTCCCTTTTGCTGTAAGGCACGCGAAGGGCAGAACCTTTGCTGATTATTTCGGGAACAGGCTCTTTGGTGATCTCGGAGCTTACGGCGGTTTCGCTTACCCTTTTGCCGTCAACATATTTTACAAGACTTGTATTTGTACGTGTTCCGTTTTCGCCCTTTTGAGTTACCTCCGAGCTATACATAGAAACCAAATTGCTGGTCTGAGTTACCGTATTATAGGGTACAACCTCATAGCTTTCCGCCTTTTCATATCTTATTCTTGTAACGGTAACCGTTTCGCCCTCGTAAAGAACCTTGTCAAAATCGCAGTCTATGCAGTCGTCCTGTTCAAGAACGATTCCCGCCTTGTCAAGCAGCTCCTGCGCCGTTTGATTAAGCACGGAGTATTCCTCTGTGCGTCCGTCTGCGGTAAGGTAAACGGGATAACCTCTTTCAATAACCACCTGACCGGTTATTTCCGAACAAAGTGTTGTTTCCGCAGGCTGAACCACATCCTCCTCTTCCAGGGTTATGTCCGCTCTTTCGAGAATATCCGATACCTTTTCATCATAAGCGCATTCCACAAGAGTGATGGTTTCGTCTGCCTTAACGGGAATGTTAAGAGAGCGGTGGATAACGATAACCGCCTCGCCGTCCTTAACGCCGTTAAAATCCACACGGTCATATTCGCCCAATGTGATATTTTGTTCGGCTAAAATGTCCTCCAGGCTGTCGTACATGGTAAAAGCACGGATAACCTTGCCGCCGTCGTAAATGCGGGCTTCGTTTCTGAAATACAGCGCACCCGTCATAAGGAACATTACGCTGACGGAAGCAAGACCGAGAAACAGACCGAATAAGGTATGATTTTTAAGAATATTTTTCTTTGATTCAATTTTTTTGATTACATTCAGGACTTTTGTTTGAAATTTTACTTTCATAAATCCTCCCTCAGTTCTCTTTTTTAAAATACATTTTTTAAAATACATTTCGCAAACGGCAGCTGCATTTGTATCGCCGCATCAAACCGAAATGTAATAATAAAATGTAATACAGTAATGTAATACAGGCACTGCAAAACACACAGTACCGTTATTGCATTGTTTGAAGTATACCCTGTTTTTTAGGAATTGTCAAATAAAATCAACCCTCTAAATTGTATAAAATAAACAAAAATTTTCTGTTACCATTTTGTTACCGTTTTGTAACCTTTTAAAAATCAGTCAAATTTTTGCGTTTTTTTGAAAAGCGGGCAGAATTATTCGGCGATTTCAACGAAAACCCTTACGCCTTAGACCGATGTGCATTTTGCACAGAGTTTTCGTATATCGGCGATTGTTTTACCGCAATTTTAACAATGTTAAATTTTTCTTTTTTAATCGGGAATACAGGCCTTTAATAAGCTTTACATTAAGTTTTATATAATAAAAAACCGAATAAAATACAATTATGCACCGCTGTTTGTTTAACAGAGGTGCATTTTTTGGCAGTTTGCAGTTGGCAGTTGGCAGTTGGCAGTTGGCGGTTGACAGTTAACCGTAAACTGTCAATTTTTGACCGCCTCGTCTCTTTCTCCCACCGCCTTTTCCCATTCCTCCATAAGTCTTTCCTGCTCTGCTTCAAGCTCCGAAAGACGGCTTGTATCCTCCATAACCTGCTGATAATCAGTACCGCCCTCGGACAAGCGATCGTTGATTTCCTTTGCTTCCTTTTCAGCCGCTTCGATTTCGTCCTCTAAACGCTTTACCCTTGTGTTAAGCCTTCTGAGACGGCTTTGCCGCTCCTTTTGCAGCTTGTAGCTGTTTGCCTTTTCGGCCTTTGAAGACCCTTCCCCGGTATCGCCGTCCCTCCCGATACTTAACGGAGCTGTGCTTTTGTTCGGACCTTCCCGTTGGTTCAGACCCTCCCGTTGATTCAGACTTTCCCGCCAATCGTCGTAGTTTCCCGAAAAGGTTTCCATATTATCCCTGTGCAGAAACAAAAGCTTGGTGGCAAGGGCGTTTATCATTGCTCTGTCATGGGAGATGATCAGCATAGTGCCCTTGTAGTCGGAAAGCGCTTCAATAAGCCCCTCCCTTGCGTCTAAATCAAGGTGGTTTGTAGGCTCGTCAAGAAGCAGAAGATTAGGTCCTTCAAGCATTATTTTAAGCAGAATGACCTTCGCCGCCTCGCCGCCCGAAAGGGTGTTTACAGGCTTTTGCAGCTGATCTCCGTACAGCCTAAACATTGCAAGCGCCGACTGTATCTGCGTTCTGTTAAGCCTTGGGAAATCGTCCCATACAAAATCTATTGCAGTTTTACCGCTGGTAAGCCTTAGCTCCTGCAACTGCTCAAAATACCCTGTTTTAAGCCAATCGGCAATATATACGCTGCCCCCTCCCTTTATCTGTCCCAAAATCATCTTCATAAGAGTGGATTTGCCGCAGCCGTTAGCGCCCAGCAAAAATACCCTTTCCCCGTACTTAATTTCAAAAGAGACATTGCTGAAAAGTTCCCTGCCGCCAATGCTCAGGGACAAGCCCTTTACCGTCATAACGTCCGTTCCGTGGGCGGTTGTGCAGGGAATCTGAAACCGTATCTTTTTTCTGGGCAGGGGAGGCGGCACAAGCTCCTTTTTTATGCGTTCTATCTGCTTTTCCTTGGAGCGTATGGTGATGTAATTATGCTCCCGGTTAAACCGCTTTTGCTGTTCGATAATGCCCTCTATTCTGCGGATTTCCTCGGTCATTTCAAGGTATTTTTTGGTAAGGTAAGCGACCCTTTCATCATACTGCCTTAAATATTCCGTGTAGTTTCCCTTGTAAGTGTCAAGAGTGCCGTTATCAAGGGCAAAGGTTTTGTTTGTGACCTTATCTAAAAAATACTTGTCATGGGATATAACAATATATGCTCCCCTGAAATCCGAAAGAAAGCCTTCAAGCCATTCGCTTGCTTCAATGTCAAGGTGGTTGGTGGGTTCGTCCAATAAAAGCAGCCTTGAACCCGATAAAAGCAGTTTTATCAGCTGTAATTTTGAACGCTCGCCGCCGCTTAACACCTTAACGGGCTTTGTAAGGGAATCCTTTGAAAAGCCCATGCCTATAAGCATACTTTCGGTTCTTGCCCTGAAGGTAAGCCCGCCCTCCGCCTGAAATTTTTCCGTAAGGCGCATTTGCCTTTCAAGAAGCTCCCCGTCGGTTTCCCCTTTATCTATGCTGTTGTGGAGCTGCTCCAGCTCCTGCTCCATAAGCATAAGGGGTTTAAATACGGAAAGTGCCTCTTGGTAAACGCTTATGTCGTTACCGCGCACTATATGCTGCTCCATAAAACCCACGCTTAATCCCGACTGCTTAACTATATTCCCTGTGCAGTCCTCTAAATCCGCTCCGGAAAGCAAACGGAAAAGGGTGGTTTTTCCCGCTCCGTTTATTCCCGCCAAGCCTATTTTATCGTTTTCGTCTACGGCAAAATTTACGTTTGAGAAAAGCACTCTTTCCCCAAAGCTTACCGATATGTCATTTCCTTGTAATATTATCATTTTTCACCCGATAAAAGTTGTTAATGTTTTAAAAGGTTTCCCTATATTATTTCTTAATCAAATTGCAGACAAATTTGCGAAAAGTCCTTGTAATACCAAAACTGCCCTGCGGCTTGGGCAAGGCAGTTAGTTATTCATTTTTAGTTCAATCCTCCGCCAAGCATTGAAGAGTAATAATACATCAGGTATTGGATCTGAGAAATTGCATTTAGTCCGTTGGAAGCGTTTGCTGCCTGCTGTTTGCAGTAATCGGGGGCGCTCTTGTTTTCCGCTACGGCGTAATCGGAATATTTCTTTTCAAAAACAGCGTCCATTTCATCGGCCTTTAAGCCCTGCAAAGCATTGCTGTCATACTTTTTGACATAGTCCTGATCGCTCTTTAAAATATCAAGCTTTTGAACAACATAGTAAGCGGTATCCTCTTCAATAACCTTAGCCTCGCCCGCTTTCATCTCAAACAGAGTCTTGACAAATTTTTCGGAAGGAGAAGTGCTGTCCTTGCCTATTATTCTGTCATAGTCGCTGTCCTTTACCTCTTCGGTGGTTGTGCCGCCTGTTTCGGCAGCCGAGGTTACCGCAGCGGTGCCGTCCGTGTTATCGGATGCAGTCTCGGCAGGCTCCGTGGTTTTCTCCGCAGCCGAGGTTACCTCTTCGGGCTCTGTTTCTTCAGCGGTTGCAGTGGTTACGGCCTCCTCGGGTTCTGTTTCCGGTTCTGTTTCGGGGGATGCCGGAGTGGTGGCGTCCTCGGGCGGAGCTGCCTCCCTGCCCTGCTGATCGCCGGTTGCAGCGTCCGAAACGGTAGTTTCTGCGGCGGCAGTGTTGTCTGCGGGGGTTGTTGCCGAGTCGGAAGCGGAGGACGCCTGCGCCTTGCTGTATTCTACGTATTCATCATATACATCCTTGTAGCTCTCGCCCTTATTCAGCTTTTCCGCATATTCTTCAGCCGTTTTCATTATAAGCGCAAGCTCTGTTTTAGACTCTATAACATTTCCCTTGCTGTCTTTAATGGAAATGGGGAAATAACGGCTTAAGGCATAGTTATCCTCTAACCATTTTTCCTTTTCAGCCTTGGAAACCTCTTCAATGCCGCCCTCGCCGTAATAGTAGTTAAATATCTTTGAGGACTTTAGGCTTGCGGAAATGTACAGCTTAAGCGAAGCCTTGGAGACGCCGATAGATTCGTAATAATTGCCCAATGTGGAAAAGCCCTTAAGATAAGTCATACTGTTTAACGCAACTTCGGGAATTTCATAATCCCACTGGCTGTTTACCGAATCGTTAATACTGTCCTTATCGTCTTTTTCAAGGGCTATGTTAAGCTCGTCAAAAAGCCTGTTTACCGCCACATACTGTTTGCAGTTATTAAGAGCCTCCTGCTCGACATAATCCATAAAATCCATATCGGAAACCTTTTGAGCCGTCCAGTCGAAGCCTTCCTCCGTGGTTTTTAGATCGGGCTGCTCCTCTGTCAGCTTCTGCTGTGCCAGCTGATAAGCGTAGCCGCTGTAAAGAATGTATAAGCCTGCGGGAATTTTTTCGCCGTCGATCTCCATAGCATAGCTTACCTGAGAAGAACAGCCGCCAAGTCCCATAACTGTGGTTACTGCCAGAGCAACGGCGGTAACAGCCGACATAATTCTCTTTTTAATAGACATAATGTTCCCTTTCTTTTATTCGGAAAATATTTTTAAAGCAAAACAATAATCAGGATCTTAAAGTAATGTTTTTCTCCGCCAAGGCGCCGATAACCTTATTCATGATCTTATCCAGCTCTTCATCGGTCAGAGTGGAATCCGATTTTCTGAAGGTAAGCTTGTAGGACAGGCTCTTTTTGCCCTCGGGTATCTGTTCTCCCGTGTAAATATCAAAGAACTGCAAGGACTCCAGATGCTTTGCCTTTCCCGAAATAAGCTCGGCGATTTCTCCGTTGGAAACCTCTCCGTCGCATACGACGCTTATATCTCTTACCGAAGCGGGGAATTTGGGCAGCGCCGTGTATCTTGTATCCTCTGCGGCCGATTCAAGCATTTCATCGAGCTTTAGAACAAGCATATATATTCTTGTCTTATCTATGCCGTAGTTTTCGGCCACAATGGGGTGAATTTCACCGCAAACGCCCAAAACCTTGCCCTCGCTGTCGGTTATTTCCGCACATCTTCCCGTGTGGAAGGTTTTATTTGAGCGAAGTGCGGTAAATCTTGCCTTAATGCCGCATTTTTCCGTTATCTCCTCGGCAATGCCCTTAATGTCGAAAAAGTCCTCGCCCTCGCCGTAAACGGTGCAGATAAGCTGATCCTTTTCAACGGGAAGCACATTAACGTCCCCTGCGGGAAGGTAAACCCTTCCTATCTCGAAAAATCTTCCCGACAGGTTTCTCGCATTGATATTCCTTGCGGTAAGCTCCATCATGGAGGGAATAAGAGAGGTGCGCATTACGCCGGTATCCTCGCCCAAGGGATTGACGATTTTAACGCTTTCCCTGTCGCTTTCCCGTATGCGGCACTTTTCGTAGCCCTTGGGAGAGATAAAGCTGAAGGTCATAGTTTCGCAGCAGCCCTGTGACAGCATAATTCCGAGAAGCTTTCTTTGGAATAGCTCCATGGGGGTCTGCACGCTGTGAGAGGAAAGACGGGGAACTGTGGTTTCAATATTGTTGTAGCCGTAGATTCTCGCCACTTCCTCCGCTAAATCGCAGGGGCGCTCAATATCTATTCTTACCGCAGGAGGAGCGACCTCCTTGGTTTCCTCGTTTACGGTAAAGTCAAGCCGTCTTAGTATGTCAAACTGCTCCTTTTCGGGAATATTCGCTCCCAAATACCTGTTTACCCAATCTGCGTCAAGCTTTAAGCTGAAGGGCTTTGCGGGAGAGGGATACACGTCGATAACGGTGTTTGCCACCTGACCGCAGTCCAGCTCTTCAATAAGCTCCAAAGCTCTGTAAAGGGCGTTTTTGGCGTTTTCGGGGTCTAATCTTTTTTCAAAGCGAGAGCTTGACTCGGTTCTTACTCCTGCCTTTCTTGCGGTGCGGCGCACGTTTACGCCGTCAAAGCAGGCGGCTTCAAAGATAACCTCTCGGGTATCGTTCCGAATACCGCTGTGTTCGCCTCCCATAATTCCCGCCAATGCCATAGGCTCTTTTTCGTTGCAGATAACAAGCATATCGGGCGTAAGCTTAAGCTCGGGGGTGCTTTCGTCCAAAAGCTTTAAAACCTCGCCCTCTTTTGCATTTCTTACGACTATCTTATTGCCCTCCACGTATCTTGCGTCAAAGGCGTGCATGGGGTGACCGTATTCGAGCATAACAAAGTTTGTGATATCCACAAGATTGTTAATGGCACGGACTCCGCAGGCGCGAAGCCTTTCCGCCATCCAGCGTGGGGAAGGTCCTATTTTAATGTTCTTTACCTTTGCCGCCATATATCGGGAGCAAAGCTGTGTGTTTTCAATGGTTACGGACAGTTCCCCGTTAATGTCGCAGTCTATGCCCTTGAACTTGGGGGGCTTTAAATTCATGGGCAGCTGAAAGGTTGCATGAGCTTCTCTTGCAAGTCCTATTACGGAAAGACAGTCGGGGCGGTTGTTGGTGATCTCAAACTCAACGCAGATATCGTCAATGCCCACCGCCTTGCAGATATCCTCTCCTATAGCGAACTTGTCAAAGTCGGGGTCGTCGTTAAGGATAAGTATTCCGTCGGGTGAGGCGTAGGGGAAATCGCTGTTGTCAAGTCCCAGCTCGTCAAAGCTGCACATCATGCCCTCGCTTTCCACGCCTCTGAGCTTACCCTTTTTGATTTTGGCAACGGTGTTGTTGTGACGGTCGATACAAACGCCTCCGTCCAGAACCACAGGTACCACCGCTCCCGTATATAAATTCTGAGCGGCGGTAACTATCTGAACAGGCTTGTCCCTGCCAACATCAAGCTGACAGATCCACAGTTTTTCGCTGTCCTGATGCTTTTCGATGGACAAAACCTTTCCCACGACTATATTTTTCAGCGGCTCGGAAAGACTGCGGTAGGTTTCCACCTTTGAACCGCTCATGGTCATTCCCGCCACGAAGTCTTTTATGGGCATATCGGCTTTTACGTAGTCGTTAAGCCATTTCATTGATAAATCCAAGGTTATTTCCTCCTTGTTAAGCTGTATAAAATCAAGAGAATATCAACATCAGAACTGCTTCAAAAATCTAAGATCATTTTCATAAAGCAGTCTCATATTGTCTATCCCGTATCTCATCATAGCCACTCGCTCCAGACCCATTCCGAAGGCAAAGCCGCTGTATATTTCGGGATCGATGCCGCAGTTCAGGAGCACCTGAGGGTGAACCACGCCGCAACCCAGCATTTCGATCCAGCCCTCGCCCTTGCAGAGAGGACAGCCCTTTCCGCCGCACTTGAAGCACCTGAAATCCGCTTCCGCCGAAGGCTCGGTAAAGGGGAAATGGTGGGGGCGGAAGCGGATTTTTATATCGTTTCCGTAAAGCCTTTTGGCAAAGACCTCTATTGTTCCTTTAAGATCGCTGAAGGTTATGTTCTTGTCCACCACCAAGCCCTCGCACTGGTGGAAAATCGGACTGTGGGTAGCGTCCATCTCGTCGTTTCTGTAAACCCTGCCGGGGCTTATAACCGCAATGGGGGGCTTGTTGGCAAGCATGGTGCGGATTTGAACCGAGCTTGTCTGTGTTCTCAGGATTATTTTATCGGTGATATAGAAGGTATCGCTGGGATCTCTTGCGGGATGTCCCTCGTCGGTATTCAGCATATCGAAAACATACTCGGTTTTCTCCACCTCCGGACCGTCCACCACGGAATAGCCCATACCCTTAAAAATTTCCTTCAAATCGTCAAGAACAATATTTAAGGGATGCCGTCTGCCCTGTTCAAGCTTTCTGCCGGGGAGGGTCACGTCCAAAGTCTCTTTTTTCAGCTTTCTTTCGGTTTCAAGAGCCTTAAGCTGCTCCTTCTTACGTCCGATATCGTTTTCGATGCACTCTCTTACCTGATTGGCAAGCTGTCCGATAACGGGGCGCTCCTCGGCGGAAAGCTGTCCCATTTGCTTTAAAATGGCGGTAAGCTCGCCCTTTTTGCCTAAAAGTCTTACCTTTAAATCATCAACAGTCTTGATATCAACAGCATTTTTTATCTCGTCAAGAGCCTTTTGCTGTATACTATTCAGCTGTTCCTTCATCTTATCATTCCTTTCGCACTTTTCAGAATGTGAAATGCTGTTTTATGTTTATAATAGTTTATAATATCAGAGCATACAACTCTATTTTATTTTATGTATTATAGCACATTAGCAACATTTTGTCAAACTTGATTTTATGTGTTTTCGATTTTATGTGCTATTTTATGTGCTTTTTAAGATATGCTTGGGCAAAACCGTTAAAAGTATATTTTAAGGAACACTGTACAAAAGCGTAAGTCGGTTTTTGTACAGTGTTGCCTTAACTTTCCCTTGACTTTTAATAGAAAATGTGTTATATTGTACTTAAGGGATATCCGCACGGAATACAGGCAGCTGCCGTTTGTTATCATCAGCAAAAGTTTCGTGCGGTATCGCCTGACAACAACACAATTCGTACCTTATCAAGAGCAGCCGAGGGACAGGACCGAGGACGCTGCAGCAACCGTTCGATTTTTCGGAAATGGTGCTACTTCCTGCGCCGTGACTTTTTTATTACTGCAATCGTACTGCAATCGGGGTCTTACGGCGGAAGATGAGGGTGTACATATACTACGCCCTTTAAAAAGGGCGTTTTTTGTTGTAAAAATTGTTTTGAAAGGAAAAATTATTATGGCAAAACGTTTATTTACTTCGGAAAGTGTAACCGAGGGACATCCCGACAAAATCTGCGACAGAATAAGCGACAGTATTCTTGACGCAATGCTGGCACAAGACCCTATGAGCAGAGTAGCCTGCGAAACCTGCACTACCACGGGTATGGTTTTGGTAATGGGCGAGATCACCACCGGGGGCTATGTGGACATACCCAAAATCGTAAGAGAATCAATAAAGGATATCGGCTACGATAACGCTACATATGGCTTTGACTGCAATACCTGCGCAGTGCTCACCTCTATCGACGAGCAGTCTGCGGATATTGCCATGGGCGTTGACAACGCTTTGGAGGGCAGAGAGGAAAACAAATTCGACACGGGGGCGGGAGATCAGGGCATGATGTTCGGCTATGCCTGCGACGAAACTCCCGAGCTTATGCCTTTGCCCATTTCCCTTGCCCACAAGCTTACCAAAAAGCTTACCGAATGCAGAAAAAGCGGCGAAATAAGCTACCTGCTCCCCGACGGAAAATCACAGGTAACTGTTGAATATGACGGCGATAAGCCCGTAAGAGTCGATACTGTTGTAATTTCCACACAGCATAAGGCTTCCGCCACATTGCTGCAAATAAGAAGCGACGTTATCGAAAAGGTGATAAAGCCCACTATCCCTGCCGAGCTTTTGGATAAGGACACAAAGTTTTATGTAAATCCCACAGGCAGGTTTGTAATCGGCGGACCTCAGGGGGACAGCGGACTTACAGGCAGAAAGATTATAGTAGACACCTACGGCGGCTATTCAAGACACGGCGGCGGAGCGTTTTCGGGAAAAGATCCCACCAAGGTTGACCGTTCGGCTGCCTATGCCGCAAGACACGTAGCAAAGAACATAGTGGCGGCGGGACTTGCAAAGCGCTGCGAGGTTCAGATCGCTTACGCTATCGGAGTGGCTTACCCTGTTTCGGTTATGGTGGAAACCTTCGGTACGGGAAAATACGCCGATGAAAAAATCGAGGAGGCGGTTAATAAGGTGTTTGATCTTCGCCCTGCCGCTATTATCGAGGCTCTTGAACTGCGCAGGCCGCAGTATGCCCAGCTTTCCGCCTACGGTCATATGGGACGTGAGGACCTTGGCGTTAAGTGGGAGGAAAGAGATAAGGTTGATGCGCTTTTAAAGGCGATCGAGGCATAAAAGCAGTATTATACTAAATCTCAATAAAAATTAGACAAGTCCAACGACCCGGGAGTCCCTGTTCTGCGTCAGCCCGACTTGAAATATCCGCATATTCCTGCGTCGGGACTTCCTTGATCAGGAACGCCCCGCCCGCCGGCTTTGTCTTATTTTAATCGAGAATTAGTATTATACAACAATATGCTCGTCCAAAGTAAAATCAATCTGCCCCATACCCACATTGACTGCCGCCAATGTAACCTTCACCTTGTCGCCCATAGTGTAAGCGGTGTTGGAAAGAGTTTCCACCAAAGCGATATTGTTTCTTACCTCATACTCTCCCTCGGGAAGATTGAATATATCAATCCTTCCTTCTACCGTATTAGGTAGCTCCACAAAAATTCCGCTGCCGATAACTCCCGATATGGTGCCCTCAAACTGCTCTCCTATATGATTTTTCATATATTCCGCCGCATAGTATTTTTCACAGTCACGCTCGGCGTTAACCGCCAAAAGCTCGGTATCCGTGGCTCTGGCGGAATTGTCCGCCGCAAAGCGGGTGTATCTCTTTTCAAGCTTTGAGCCTTCCCCAATAACATAGTCGGTAAGTATTCTGTGTATGGATAAATCCGCAAGACGTCTTATGGGAGACGTGAAATGCGCATATTCCTTCATCACCAGACCGAAATGTCCCAAAGGATTTTCGCTGTACTTCGCCTTCATCATGGTGCGTAGGGTCATGCGGTGAATAATGGGCGAACGGGGATCTTCCCCGGTGTCCCTTAAAAGCTGCGCCAAATCCTTTGCCGCAGAGCTTTCGTTAATCCCCTTAGGCTCGATTCCCATAGCCGTAAGCGTGTCCTTCAGCATCATAAGCTTCTCGGCAGAGGGCGGCTCGTGTATGCGGTAAACAAAGGGAATATGATTGTTCATGCCCACCTTAGCGGCACAGTTGTTGGCGGCTAACATAAATTCCTCGATAATCTGCTCGGAAACTCCTCTTTCTCTTGCCTTTATGTCAATACAAATTCCCTTTTCATCACAAATTATCTTGCTTTCCACGCTGTTTATTTCGGGAGCGCCTCTGTTCTCCCTATTCTTTATAAGAACAGCCGCAAGCCGGTTCATCAAGGGGATTTCCTCAATTACCTCTGCGTATTTTTCCTTTAGAGCGTCGTCCGCTTCGCCTGCCAAAATCCTGTTCACCTCGCTGTAAACTCCTTTAACTCTCGAGCGGATAAGGGATTTTACAAATCGGTAGCTTGTTATCTCTCCGCTGTCGTCAAGCTCCATAAGGCAGGAAAAGGCCAGCCTGTCCTCGTTGGGGTTAAGGGAACAAATGCCGTTGGAAAGCTCCTTAGGCAGCATGGGAATCACCATATCAGCAATATAAACGCTGGTTCCCCGTCTGTTTGCTTCTTTGTCAAGAGCCGTTCCCTTTTTCACATAATTTGAAACATCGGCAATGTGAACGCCTAACTTAAAACCTTTGGCGGTCTTTTCAATACTGATTGCGTCATCTATATCCTTTGTATCCGCTCCGTCAATAGTAAAAATGGGCAGGTCGCGCAAATCGGTTCTCATCGCCTTGTCGCTGCTTGGTATTCCTCTTTTTTCGATTTCCCTTGCTTCCCTTATAACCTCCTCCGGAAATTCCGTGGGTATATCCTTTTCCTCGATATAAGCCTTAACGGAAACTCTTGCTATATCCGAACTGCCGAATACTTCGGTGATCGTTGCAATATGCTCGGAATGGCGGTCTCCGCGCTTTTTTATTTCAAATTTAACCTTGTCGCCCACTCTTACCGCACTGCCGCCAAAGCCCACTATAATAAGAGGTACGGGAGAAGAAAAGTTGGAAGGCTCTAAACGTATCTCGCCGTTATAGTCCACAACCGTACCCGTAAGCATTTTGTCCGTATATTCCAAAACAGCCGCAACCACAGCGGTACAGGAGCGGTTGTTTTCGTCCTTATCGGCTATTATCTTAAGCAAAACCTTATCGCCGGGCAATGCTCCCATAAAATCTCTTCCTCTGACGAAAACCTCTTCGCCCTCCTCGCTGTCGTTAAGGAGAATAAAGCCGTGTCCTCTCGCTACCTTTACAACAGTACCCTCGTGATATTTTGCGATATTGTTGAGAGAATAGCGCAGCTTGCTGCAATTCAGCGCCTTGTACTGCTTCATTGCCTGCAATTCCCTGGATATCCCCTTCGCCTCTTTTTTCTTTCCAAGCATGGAAATCAGCTCGGGTTCGGTTAAGCCCTTTCCCCCCTGCTTAAAATTGTTATACAACGATAAAATTATGTTTTCTCTGATATTGTGTTTCATTTACGCTTCCTTTCGCCGAAATGCGGCGTTGACGATAATTCTCTCCGACAAAAATATGTTCTGTATGATAAAAGGGCGATAAAAGGACCTTGCCTTTCCCGCAAAGCGCCTTTCTTTATAAAAAACGCCTTCCTTTACAAAAAAGAGGCGAAAACTCGCCCCTTTACTTTTGATTGTTTCTTATGCCGCCGTGGAAACCTCTGCGGTATCAGCTGCCGTATCGGCATTTGTCGCAGCTGTGTTTTCCTCGCTGCCTGTACCTGTTTCATTAACGGTAGTCGTTACTGCGGACGTAGTGGCTGAGCTGTTATTTGAGCCGGAGTTCTTTTTGCCCCAGCCGTAAATAGTGATAAGGTTAACCAAAAGAGCAACCACAAACACAACAATGGCAGCGATCTTAGTCATCCTTGCCAGCTTAGCTTCCTTGGTTCTGCCTGAATTTTTCTGATAATAGTTATCTCCCGAAGAGCCGGAAATAGTTTGGGACATACCCTGCTTTGAATCCTGCATAAGTACCACCAGAATTATAAAGACACAGGATAAAATAAGTAATATAGCGGAAATTATCTCTAAAACTGACATTAAAACGATCTTCCTTTCTATTTTGCTTCCCGACCGAAGTAATGCGGTCTTAAAGCCCTCTCTTTTTCTTTTGTGCTTGTACTATATTTAATACGCTTAAAAAGCTTTCATATTGACACGCTTAATATTATAACACAGGTTTTTTTAAATTGCAATAGTTTTTTTTCTGTTTTTGTAAAATAGTGTAAAAATTTAAGCTGCACCGAAAATATGTAAAGCGGAGGGGGATTTTTTTAAATGCAAAAAGGATTTAGCAAAAACAAGCCAAATCCTTTTTACACAATCTTGATCATTCCTTGGTAAAGCTATCCTTGCCAAGTCCGCAAACGGGGCAAACCCAATCCTCGGGAATATCCTCAAACTTGGTGCCTGCGGGGATTCCCTCGTCGGGAGCACCCTCCGCCTCATCATAAACATAGCCGCAGGGGCAAACATATTTAGCCATTTTATGCACTCCTTGTTTTCTATAATATTTTAGAACACGTTCCAATAGGATTGGAACAAGTTCTTTTATTTTTTTAGTATCAGCAAACTTACAGCTTTTATTCGATCTCGACGGCAATTTTTTGGTTATACTTAACCGCGCCCGCTCTCATAACGGTGCGTATAGCACGTGCAATTCTGCCCTGCTTGCCTATAACCCTGCCCATATCCTCGGAAGCGACGTGAAGGTGATATACAATAACTCCCTCGCTGTCGGGTTCGTCGACGGTTACGCTTATGGCGGATTTATCGTTTACCAATTCCTCCACCATAGCGATAAGCAATTCCTTCATCAATTATCCTCCAATTACTTCTTAAGAAGCCTTTTAACCGTATCGGTGGGCTGTGCGCCCTTCTTGATCCACTCGTCCGCCTTAGCCGTATCGATGCTGATCACTGCCGGATCGGACTTGGGATCGTAATAACCGATTTCTTCAATAAAACGACCGTCACGGGGAGAGCGGCTGTCTGCCACTACCACACGGTAAAAGGGGTTGTTTCTTGCCGGTCTTGGTTAAAATGCATAGTCCTTGCTTCTTTTAGGTGGCTCACCATAATATGTAGTATAATTTACAGGGATGGCCGCATCAATTCCGTATTTGTTTGTACCATAGGAAGCGATGCTATTTTTTAATGCAGCAGGCGTGTTTATGGGCACACCAGCGCTGAGTTTGTCAGAACATACTGTATTCCACA
This sequence comes from uncultured Clostridia bacterium, assembly GCA_947427325.1. Lineage (GTDB taxonomy): Bacteria > Bacillota > Clostridia > Oscillospirales > Ruminococcaceae > Ruminiclostridium_E. Next base: position 15,061 of record CANEHP010000009.1, read on the forward strand.
CTTTTACTGCAAAAGAAGAGCAGTTATTAGTTATAGACCATGAATCACCATCTCGTATAACTTTGTTTGCTTTGTCAAGCCATGATTGTGTCAACATTACAGCCATTGAATAAGAACCCGAATAATCGCCTTTATAGTGATAATAATATCCTTCCAAAGCATACCAAAGTCCTTGGTGTTCATCAATACCACTCCAAGTTCCAATTGTTATTCCAGTATCAGGTAAAATGTACAAATTTCCTGCACAGATATTATGATCGGAAACATTTGTTATAACAATAAACGCATGACCGAGATTAATCCCACCGTTATTACTGCTTCCACTACTTCCTCCAGTGCTGCCATCCCAAGCGAAAATCTGTAATCTTGCAACTACATCTGAATCGCTTGCTATCTGAACTGTGTCGTCAGAAACAGCACATGGAGCATTTTCCGAAACAGATGTGTAAACGAAGTTATCTACTTCATTTTCGAAATATTCAAATAATAGAGGATTGTTGTTTATTTCCTGTATGAATTTAGCGTCTTCCTCTGTAAAGCTACTCGGATGACTATTTATTTCCACTAATGAATTTGACTCGCTTTTGCAAAGCTCAGCTTCCAAGCAGTTATCCAAGCCGTTTGAGGCAACAACCGGCATACATAATAAGCAACCTGCTAAAATAGTTGATAAAAGTAACCTTAATTTTTTCATTTTGTTTTATCCTCGCTTATATTTTTTTAATCAAGAAAAGAATAAACCGGCTTATTCCAAAAAACGTCCCTGCTCCAATAATAAAAATTACAAAAAAAATTGCTTCAATAAGAGGATGGGCACCATGTGAACTACAGCCGTGACAATTTGTTAAGTGAGCAAAATAATTCCATACGCAAAACGCTAATCCACCTATTAAAATTGAAGCTGTTATTATGTCACTAATTATTTTAAGCTTTTTCATTTTTCCTCCTTTGCCCATTGTTTTTTTGGCAATATCTTGTGAAAATTTGTAATTTTTATTCGATCTCGACGGCAATTTTTTGGTTATACTTAACCGCTCCCGCTCTCATAACGGTGCGTATAGCACGTGCAATTCTGCCCTGCTTGCCTATAACCCTGCCCATATCCTCGGAAGCGACGTGAAGGTGATATACAATAACTCCCTCGCTGTCGGGTTCGTCGACGGTTACGCTTATGGCGGATTTATCGTTTACCAATTCCTCCACCATAGCGATAAGCAATTCCTTCATCAATTATCCTCCAATTACTTCTTAAGAAGCCTTTTAACCGTATCGGTGGGCTGTGCGCCCTTCTTGATCCACTCGTCCGCCTTAGCCGTATCGATGCTGATCACTGCCGGATCGGACTTGGGATCGTAATAACCGATTTCTTCAATAAAACGACCGTCACGGGGAGAGCGGCTGTCTGCCACTACCACACGGTAAAAGGGGTTGTTTCTTGCGCCCATTCTTCTGAGTCTGATTTTTACTGCCATTTTTGTTTCCTCCAAAATATAGTATGTTATTTTTTAATTTATATATCACACGTTCAGTGCGTATAGCGAAATGTTCTAAAATCCCATGGGGATTCTCGGCAATCTGCGTTTTCCGTTTTTGGACGTCATCTGCTTCATCATTTTCTGCATCATATCGAACTGTTTAAGCAAAGCGTTTACGTCCTCCACCTTAAGACCGCAGCCTGCCGCAATTCTCCTTTTCCGCTTGGCGTCAATGATAGAGGGCTTCTCACGCTCTTTTTTTGTCATTGAGTAAATAATGGCTTTTGTGTGAACCATTTTCTTCTCGTCAATGTCTTCCTCGTTTATTTTATTTGCGCCGGGGAGCATTTTTATAATGGAGCTGATACTGCCCATTTTCTCTATTTGAATGAACTGCGTCAAAAGGTCGTTCATATCGAACTTGTTTTCCTGCATTTTCTTGGCGAGGCGCATGGTTTCCTTTTCGTCAACGGCGGATTTCGCCTTTTCGATAAGGGAAAGAACGTCGCCCATTCCCAAAATGCGGTCTGCCATTCTGTCGGGGTGGAAGGCCTCCAGATCGTCTATCTTTTCCCCTACGCCCGCAAATTTAACGGGCTTTCCCGTAACCGCCAAAACGGACAGTGCCGCACCGCCCCTTGTATCGCCGTCAAGCTTGGTCAGCACTACGCCGGTGATCTCCAAAGCCTCGTTAAAGGTTTTAGCCACATTGACGGCGTCCTGACCCGTCATAGAGTCAACCGTAAGAAGGATTTCGTTGGGGTGAACCTCGGCGGCAATGTTCTTTAATTCCTCCATAAGCTGCTCGTCTATATGAAGTCTGCCCGCAGTATCGAGTATGACCACATCATAACCGTTGTCACGGGCAAATTTTACGCTTTCCCCGGCAATAACCACAGGATTCGTCTGTCCCATTTCAAAAACCTTCGCCCCCGCCTTTTCTCCGACTATTTTAAGCTGGTCGATAGCGGCGGGACGGTAAATATCACAGGCTGCAAGCAAGGGACGCCTGTTCATATTTTTAAGATACTTGGCAAGCTTTGCGGAATGAGTGGTTTTACCTGCGCCCTGTAAGCCGCACATCATAATTACGCAAGGGGGCTTAGAGGGAAAGTCTATTTTTTGAGAGGTGTTTCCCATAAGAATTTTCAGTTCGTCATGAACGATGTCGATAACCTGCTGGGCAGGAGTAAGGCTGTTCATAACCTCCGAGCCTACCGCTCTTTCGGTGACCCTTGCCACAAAATCCTTGACCACCTTATAGCTTACGTCCGCCTCTAAAAGCGCCATGCGAACCTCGCGCATAGCCTCCTTAACGTCCTTTTCGCTTAGCTTTCCATGATTTTTAAGGTTTTTGAAAACCTTGGAAAGCTTGTCTGATAAACCTTCAAAAGCCATTTATATCTCCCTTTTACATTAACAGGTTGGATCTTCTTATGCTTAATTTATGCTTAATTAAAAAGCTCTCTGATTTCCTCAATAAGCCTTTCTCCCTGCTTGCTGTTTTTAAGCAGCGGTTTTAAGGATTCAAGTTTTTTTTCTAACTTTTTTCTTTTTTCAATCAGTTTCATTGCGTTTTCAAGCTCATATAGCCTGATTTCGCTGTTTTTTATGGTATTAAAAGCGGCCTGGCGGGTAACTCCCGTTTCCTGGGCAATTTCCGTTAAGGATAAGTCGGAATAATAGTACATTTCCATAGCCTCCCTTTGTCTTTCGGTCAATAAGGCGCTGTATGTGTCATAATATTCAACTGTTTTTAAATCCTTGGGCATTTTCACTTACCGCCTGTAAACTATTTTTTATTGTCAGCTTTCTTATTATAGCAGAGCTTTTGGTTTTTGTCAAGAGGGCGGCGAAAAATTTCCGCAACTACTCTGACAGCTCGAATTTCAAGGATCGAGTGAAAATTTATACTGTTTCTTAATCGGATTGCAGGCAAATTTGCGGAAGGGCTGCATTTAGCGCGAGGCAGGCTGCCGCAACTGTATGCGATAAAGGAAGGCAGACCGACGAAGCAATAAATGCATGATTATGCAAAGTTGTATATAAGATGATTAAGAATTATTATTACTCTCTCCGCTATAGGCGTCAAAAAAATAAAGTAAATTTTTTACAGTTTTTTTCAAAAAACAGTGGAAATTTCTCCGCAGTTCTGTTATAATAATGTTATGATTGGCAGGTCCTGCGGATAGGTTTGAGATATTTGTTTATTGAAGGGGACAAGCCGATATAAAAACAATTCACTTTTAGGAGGATTTTTAAATGGCTAAAAAGTATTGTTATCTTTTCTCAGAGGGCAATGCTGACATGAGAGAGCTTTTGGGCGGAAAGGGTGCAAACCTTGCGGAAATGACCAACATCGGTCTTCCCGTACCTCAGGGCTTCACCATCACCACAGAAGCTTGTACACAGTATTATGAGGACGGACGCCAGATAAGCGATGAAATTCAGGCTGAAATCAACGAGTATATCGTAAAAATGGAAGGCATTGTAGGAAAGAAGTTCGGCGATAAGGAAAATCCCCTTCTCGTTTCCGTACGCTCCGGTGCAAGGGCTTCAATGCCCGGTATGATGGACACAATCCTTAACCTTGGTCTTAACGAGGACGTTGTGCAGGTTATGGCCGAAAAGTCGGGCAACCCCCGCTGGGCTTGGGACTGCTACAGAAGATTTATTCAGATGTACTCCGACGTTGTTATGGAAGTCGGAAAGAAATATTTTGAGCAGCTCATCGACAAGATGAAGGAAGAAAAGGGAGTTAAGCAGGACGTTGAGCTTACCGCCGACGATCTTAAGGAGCTTGCTTCCCAGTTTAAGGCTGAATACAAGTCAAAGATCGGACAGGACTTCCCCACCGATCCCAAGGAACAGCTTATGGGCGCAGTTAAGGCAGTATTCCGTTCTTGGGACAACCCCAGAGCCAACGTTTACCGCCGTGACAACGATATCCCCTATTCTTGGGGCACTGCCGTAAACGTACAGTCCATGGCATTCGGCAATATGGGCGACGACTGCGGTACAGGCGTTGCATTCACCCGCGACCCCGCTACAGGCGCAAAGGGCTTGTTCGGCGAGTTCCTCACCAACGCACAGGGCGAGGACGTTGTTGCAGGCGTTCGCACTCCTATGCACATTAACGAAATGGAGCAGAAGTTCCCCGAAGCATTCAAGCAGTTCGTTGACGTTTGCTCCACACTTGAAAAGCACTACAGAGATATGCAGGATATGGAGTTCACCGTAGAACACGGCAAGCTTTATATGCTTCAGACACGTAACGGTAAGAGAACCGCTCAGGCTGCTCTCAAAATTGCCTGCGATTTGGTCGACGAGGGAATGAGAACCGAGCAGGAAGCCGTTGCCATGATCGATCCCCGTAACCTTGACACACTTCTTCACCCTCAGTTTGACGCTAAGGCTCTGAAGGCAGCCACACCCATAGGAAAGGGTCTGGGCGCATCTCCCGGAGCTGCCTGCGGCAAGATAGTATTTACCGCCGAGGACGCCGAGGAATGGAAGGCAAGAGGAGAAAAAGTCGTTCTCGTACGTCTTGAGACTTCTCCCGAGGATATTACGGGTATGAAGGCTTCTCAGGGTATTTTGACCGTAAGAGGCGGTATGACCTCTCATGCAGCCGTTGTTGCCCGCGGTATGGGTACTTGCTGTGTATCGGGCTGCTCCGAAATCGCCATGGACGAGGAGAACAAGAAGTTCACTCTCGCAGGCAAGGAATTTCACGAGGGAGATTGGATCTCCATTGACGGTTCTACAGGCAACATTTACGACGGCGTAATCGAAACCGTTGACGCTACCATTGCAGGCGAGTTCGGCAAAATTATGGAATGGGCAGACAAGTACAGAAGACTTAAGGTAAGAACCAATGCGGACACTCCCGCAGACGCCAAGAAGGCAAGAGAGCTGGGCGCAGAGGGCATCGGTCTTTGCCGCACCGAGCATATGTTCTTTGAGGCTGACAGAATTGCTGCATTCCGCGAGATGATCTGTTCCGATACGGTTGAGGAAAGAGAAGCTGCTCTTAATAAGATCCTTCCTTATCAGCAGGGCGACTTTGAAAAGCTTTACGAAGCTCTTGAAGGCAACCCCGTTACAATTCGTTTCCTCGATCCTCCTCTCCATGAGTTCGTTCCCACCGAGGAGGCTGATATCGAGAAGCTTGCAGAGGCTCAGGGCAAGTCTGTTGAAACTATCAAGAATATCATCACCTCCCTCCATGAGTTCAACCCCATGATGGGTCACAGAGGCTGCCGTCTTGCGGTAACCTATCCCGAAATTGCAAAAATGCAGACAAGAGCCGTTATCCGTGCAGCTCTTAATGTTAAGAAGGCACATCCCGACTGGAACATAGTTCCCGAGATTATGATTCCTTTAGTTGGCGAAATAAAGGAATTAAAGTATGTTAAGGACGTGGTTGTTGCGGTTGCCGACGAGGAAATCAAGAATGCAGGCTCTGACCTTAAATATGAGGTTGGTACTATGATCGAGATTCCACGTGCTGCTCTTACCGCCGATGAAATCGCCAAGGAAGCCGAGTTCTTCTGCTTCGGTACTAATGACCTTACGCAGATGACCTATGGTTTCTCCCGCGATGACGCAGGCAAGTTCCTCAATGCTTACTATGACGCTAAGATCTTTGAGAACGATCCCTTTGCAAAGCTCGACCAGACAGGCGTAGGCAAGCTGATGGAAATGGCTATAAAGCTCGGAAAGGGCGTTCGTCCCGAAATGCATGTCGGCATCTGCGGCGAGCACGGCGGCGATCCCACATCTGTAGAATTCTGCCATAATATCGGTCTTGATTATGTATCCTGCTCACCCTTCCGTGTGCCTATTGCGAGACTTGCTGCTGCGCAGGCTGCTATCAAAAGTAAGTAGGAGTTATCTTTCCTTTGAATTACCGCTGTCTTTCGAGCAGGCGGCAGCTTACCGAAAGGCTAACGGACAGTATGTAAGGAAAAATCAATGGAGAGAAACTACCGTAACGGTATATATCGACCTTGATTAAAAACTGAATTAGGATAAGCGTATCATTAGAAATAGTGGTACGCTTATTTTTTTCCCATTTGCATCTTTGAACTTTCTGCCATTTGTCTATATAATGAAAGCAAAAAGGACGGTGGCATTTATGAGAGAAAAGAAAAGTCATTTATATCGGTGAAAAAGCAGATTCAAAAAGTGTCTTGAGCGTGTTGAAAGGCTTATATTTTACAGGGTAAACCGCAAAAAGCATAGCGCTGTCATCGTTTCCTCATCGTCTCTTGAAAAAATTATGCTTATACTAATTACAATTTAAAAAGGGCTAACCTTTTTAAATTGCTCGGCGCAAGCCGAATAGCCACTGAAGGCGGCATGGAACGTACGTTGGGTACTATTTCTCGACGGGACAGTGTCCCGTCGGTTTCGCTGAAAGCGGAACATTTAAAAACGTTCAAAGAACGTTTTTATACTAATTCTCGTCTAAAAATAGACAAAGATTTTCGAAAAATCAGACCGCAAAGATTGTTTATTTTTAGTCGAGAATTAGTATTAAAAGGGCAGCCTCTGCACAATGCAGGACTGCCCTTTAACCGGTAATTATTTAAGCCTTATCGGTCTGAGAATCTGATACCCCAAAACCTCCGGATAATGCCGCTGATAGCACTGACAAAGGTCCTCGTTCCACGTATATTTGCCCCCGCAGAACTCTTTTTCAACATCATAGTTCCACGCAAGCTTCTCCACTCTGCCCATAACGTCGCCGTTATCCTTCAAATAATCAAAGGCAGGGTGAAAGAAAACAAGATAATAGCTTCCGGGAAATTCCCGTATTTCAAAGCCGTCGGGAATCATTCCGCCGTAATCCAACGGCACGCCCATGCCGTAAAAATGTCTTCGTTCTCCGTTTTTTCTGCACCAGCCCGCCGTATGTCCCGTAACTATCGGATCGGATAGGTTGCTTAAGCTGTCGATAATGCCGCAGGTTATATCACAATTATGATTCTGCCAGAAATCCCCGTAGTTTTGCGCATTATCGTCATAAACTCCGAGATATTTATGTGCGGGAATAAACTTTACCTTCATATGGGGCTCGGTTAAAACAGTTTTGATCATGGTGATTTCTCCTTTCAAATTCCGATATTGTTCGGGGCTGCAAACGACCTGTCGTATGGCCAACGGAATAGGAACAGGATTTCTGCGGTAAGACCCGGGCGTGCACCCAAACGCCGCCGAAAAGGCTCTGGTCAAAGCCTCCTGCGAAGAATATCCGCATCTTACGGCAATATCTATAATCCGCTCGTCCGTGTCACGCAGAGCCAAAGCCGCAAGGGTAAGCCGCCTGCCCGAAACATAGCTTTTTATAGTCATTCCCGTGATCTCATGAAAACGTGCCGAGCAGTAGTAAGGCGAATATCCTATCTGCTCCGCCATATGCATAAGCGACGGGCTTTCGCAGATGTTTTCGTCTATCCAGTCAATCATTTTTTGTATTGCTTCGTTCCATTGACACAAAGCCGTTCACCTCCCTCCTCAATAAATATATCATACATTCGGGAAAAAATCTTGACCTGAGTTGCAATTTTCCGTCATTACCCATACAATAATCATTGTAAAAGATACAGAAAAAATCCACCTCACATTCCCAAGCTATCTTCCCATTCAAGGGAGAACGCCGTCCATCTTAAACGATGAAAGACTCTCGGGTCTATGTCGGTGGATTTTTATTTTTGATTATTTAATTACTCTGAAAAACAATTACTCGTTGATCTTGGTAACAACGCCTGAGCCAACGGTCTTGCCGCCTTCACGGATAGCGAAACGAAGACCCTCTTCAACTGCGATGGGAGTGATAAGCTCAACATCCATCAATACGTTGTCGCCGGGCATGCACATTTCCTTATCGGCAGGAAGAGTGATAACGCCTGTAACGTCTGTGGTTCTGAAGAAGAACTGAGGTCTGTAATTGCTGAAGAAGGGCTTATGACGGCCGCCCTCGTCCTTCTTAAGAACGTAAACCTGTCCCGAGAACTTTGTGTGGGGGTGAATTGAGCCGGGCTTGCAAAGAACCTGTCCGCGCTCAATATCGCTTCTCTGAATACCGCGGAGAAGTGCGCCGATGTTGTCGCCTGCTTCTGCGTAGTCAAGGAGCTTGTGGAACATTTCGATACCTGTAACAACGGTGCTTTTAGGCTCGTCGCAAAGACCTGTGATTTCGATAGGATCGTTCATCTTTAAAACGCCTCTCTCAACACGTCCTGTAGCAACAGTACCACGGCCTGTGATGGTCATTGTGTCCTCAACAGGCATAAGGAAGGGCTGGTCAGCCTTACGGTCAGGAGTGGGGATATAATCGTCAACTGCCTTCATAAGCTCAACGATGCAAGCATACTCGGGAGCGTTGATGTCCTGGCTGGTGGAGTCGAGAGCAACCTTAGCAGATCCTCTGATAACGGGAATGTCGTCGCCGGGGAAGTCATGGCTGTTGAGAATATCTCTGATATCCATCTCAACAAGGTCAAGAAGCTCTGCGTCGTCAACGTCGTCGCACTTGTTGATAAATACAACCATTGCGGGAACGCCTACCTGGTGAGCAAGAAGGATATGCTCCTTGGTCTGAGCCATAGGACCGTCAGTACCTGCAACAACCAGGATTGCGCCGTCCATCTGAGCAGCGCCGGTAATCATGTTCTTGATATAGTCAGCGTGGCCGGGGCAGTCAACGTGAGCATAGTGACGTGCGTCCGTTTCATACTCAACGTGAGCGGTATTGATTGTAATGCCGCGCTCTCTCTCCTCGGGAGCCTTGTCGATCATATCATATGCTTCAAACTGAGCATAGCCCTTGAGTGCGAGTACCTTTGTGATAGCA
>CANEHP010000010.1 GCA_947427325.1 uncultured Clostridia bacterium
CGACAAAATTTGCTCGAAAATCCGCGCACCATTCCTATGAGAACAAGTTCTTAGAATTTACGGTGAATATGAACAATTACCGAAAGGAGAAAACGTATGATTTACTGTTTTTTGGCAGGCGGGTTTGAGGAAATGGAAGCCCTTTGTCCCATAGATATACTGCGCAGAGGGGAATGTGAGGTTGCCACGGTGGGTGTGGGAGAAGAAATAATCACCGGCTCTCACGGAGTAAGCGTTTATACCGATATTGTTGACGGCGAAATCGTTCTCGATTCCGATCTTGATATGATTATTCTTCCCGGAGGAATGCCCGGTACCTTGAATCTCGAAAAAAATGCCAATGTGCAAAAGGCTATCGATTTTTGCGCAGAAAACAACAGGCTTATCGGCGCTATCTGCGCCGCCCCCTCCATATTGGGGCATAAGGGTCTTTTAAGGGATAAGGAAGCTGTTTGTTTTCCCGGGTTTGAAGAACAGCTCAACTGCAAAAAGCTTTCCGACGGGTATGTTTGCAGGGACGGAAACATTGTCACCGCTAAAGGTGCGGGAGTGGCGCAGGAGTTCGGCTTAAAGCTTTTGGAGTGCGTTAAGGGCAGCGCCGTTTCCGAAAGGATCAAGGCGTCGATGCAATGCAGGTGAAAGAAGAGCTTAGAAAGCGGCTAATAATTTTGCGGGACAAAGTTGACGAAAGCAAAAGGCTGGAATGCTCACGGATTATTTCGGAAAAGCTTTTTAATTTAGAGGAGTTTAAGGAAGCGTCGGAAGTCTTTTGTTATTTCAGCAAGAAAAAAGAAATTTCCACCGAAGAAATTATTTTAAAAGCCTTAAAAGAGAATAAAAAGTCGGCTTTGCCCGTATGCGAAGGCAGTAATATGATTTTTCGGTATATTGACGGCTTTGAATGTTTGGAAAAGGGTTCTTTCGGAGTGTATGAGCCGAAAAGCTGCTGTAAACAGGCATATTCCTCGGAAAGCACCGTCTGTATCACACCCGCACTGTGCTATAATGAGGACGGTTACAGAATTGGCTACGGGAAAGGTTTTTATGACAGATTTTTTAAAGCCGGTCCGTGTATAAAAATCGGATTATGCTATGAGGACTTCATACAAGACTTTGAGCCGTCGCAAAACGATATTTCGGTTGACATAATTGTCACGGAAAATAAAATCAGAATGATCAGCGCAAAAGGCGGCAGACAAACAGGAAGGAAGATTTAAATGGATAACAATCAAGAGAAGAAACCGTATAAAGACGAGTTATCCGAAATACTCGCAAGAAGAAGCAGAGAGAAACAAAATCAAAACGAAAATAACGCAAATCAGGACGATGTCAGGACCTATTATCCGGAAAAGAAATCCAATGAAACAGAGGGACAAAACTCAAAGCATGACATTGAAGATATTGCGGAAAAGCAGGATGATTTGTCGGGTGAACAGGACTTGCACGATGTGGAATTTGAAGAGCCTGACGATGAAAGACCGCATAAAAAGAGCAAGAGTGTTATTGAAGCCGAAAAGAAGCTGAAAAAATACCGGGAATCAAGGATCACACTTTTTAGGGTAATTGCCGGAGTTGCAGTAACAGGTTTTGTTTTGTTTTTCGGCGTTAAGGCGGGCAGTGTAATTTACGATGCATTGATGGACTATGCGGGAATAAGCAGCAATGAGTTTCAGGTTCAGATTGAGCTGCCGGACAATCCCACTTTGGATCAGGTAACAGAGGTTTTGTCCGAAAACGGCATTATCTCCAATCCCGATTTCTTTAAACAATATGTGGAGCGGAAAAAGGAAGAAAAGAACATAACGGGCTTTGTGGGAGGACAGTTCACTCTTTCCTCCTCAATGAACTACAAGACCATTGTAAGCACATTATTGGCTTCCAAGACTCAGACGATAACAATAGAGGTTACTATTGTGGAGGGTATGACCGCTTATGATATCGGTAAGCTTCTGGAAGAAAATTCGGTATGCAAGGCAGCTGATTTTCAGAAGTTTTATAAAGATAAAATGGATTTTTACGATTTTGAGAAGCGCGTGCTTGTTAACTCTCACAAGTTTAATCAGATGGAAGGCTACTTATTCCCCGATAAATACGAATTTTACGTATGCAACGAGTTAAAGGAGGATCCGAAAACCGACAAGGATACCACTAAGGAGGCGGAGGTAGCCGCCAAAAAGATTTATTCCAACTTTAATTCCAAGATAACAAAGTCGATGTATAAAAAGATGCACGAGATGGGACTTACTCTTGACGAATTTGTAGCCCTGTCCTCCATGGTTCAGGCAGAGGTGAACAATGTGGAGGATATGAAGCTTGTAGCTTCCGTATTCCTTAACCGTCTGCGCAGCAACGGAGAGATATCCAAGCTTCAGTCCGATCCTACTGTCTTTTATGTACAGGATTATATCGAGCCTTATTACAAGGATTACGGTCTTACTACCTCCCTTGCCGTTATCTCAAATTCCTATGACACTTATGAATGTGACGGCGTTCCCGCAGGCGCTATTTGTAACCCCGGACTTGACGCTATGAACTCGGTGCTTGACGCAGCGGAAACCGATTATTACTATTTCTGCGCCAATACGGAAACGGGAGAAACCTTTTATGCAAGGACCTTGGAGGAGCATAACGCAAACCTTGTTAAAGCGGGGCTTGCATAAATAAGTATAACGTGGGTTTTGCGGAAAAACGCTTTATGTAAAAAGGAAAGAAAAAATGACAGAGCTTTTAGCACCCGCAGGGGATTTTGAATGTCTTGAAGCGGCAATCAACTACGGTTGCAACGCAGTGTATTTAGGCGGTAAGGGCTACGGTATGAGAGCCGCATCAAAGAATTTCGACTTCGACGAGATGAAAAGGGCGGCGGAGCTGGCGCACGGCAAAGGGGTAAGAGTACATCTCACCTGCAATACGCTGCCCTCAAACGATGAAGTGGAACGATTTCCCGAATTTATAAAAAATGCGGAGGCGGCGGGAGTTGACGCCGTTATCGTCTGCGATATGGGAGTAATGGGCATGGTAAAAAAGTATGCCCCCTCCCTTGAAATCCATATGTCGACACAGGTGGGGATAGTCAATTATGCCGCCGCCAACGAGCTTTATAGTTTAGGAGCGAAAAGGGTAGTTTTATCGAGAGAAACAAGCCTTGAGGATATAAAGCGCATAAGGGAAAAAATACCCGAGGATATGGAGATCGAAGCCTTTGTTCACGGCGCAATGTGCGTTTCCTTTTCGGGAAGATGTCTTTTATCCGCATATATGACGGGAAGAAACGCCAATAACGGGGAATGCGCTCAGCCCTGCCGCTGGAAGTACGCCTTAATGGAGGAAAAGCGGAATGGCGAGTATTACCCCGTTTTTGAGGACGATGGCGGCACATATATTCTTAACGCAAAGGATATGTGTATGATAGAGCATCTTGACAAGCTGACGGAAGCCGGGGTTGCAAGCCTGAAAATCGAGGGCAGGGCTAAGTCGGCTTACTATGTGGCTACCGTTACCAACGCTTACAGTACGGCTTTAAAGTACATTAAAGAGGGAAAGGAAATTCCCCAATGGGTAAAAAGGGAGGTTTATAACGTAAGCCACCGCGAATACTGCACAGGATTTTATTTTGACAAGGAGGATGCAAAGGAAATATACGAAAACAGCGGGTATATAAGAAGCTGCGACTTTGTGGGAACGGTAGATAAGTGCGAAAACGGGAAAATCTATCTTACACAAAGAAATTATTTTACGGTAAATGACGATTTAGAGGTGCTTATGCCAAATCGTCCGCCCGTTAAGTTTAAGCCTTTGGCTTTGTATAATTCCGAGGGACGGGAGATAACCGTTGCCAACAGGGCTACCGAAAAGCTAACTGCCCTTTGCGATACGGAACTTGAAGGAAATTCTGTTTTGAGGCGTGTAATAAATAATTAGAGCGTGTTCACATAAAGCTCGGCATGCATCTTTTCGGCAGATTTTGCCGCCTGCTTCGTTTCGTCATTTGCTTTGATGCCGACGCATCCTTGCGCCGGCTTTGGGCAAATGACTGAACACATCGTGTGTTAAAATTTTTTGAAATATGACGATATTCCTGCAAAATTTTGCCTTGCAGGCAACAAAATTATGCACGAAAATCTGCATACTGATTTTATGTGAACACGCTCTAAGCCTGAAGCTTCTCAAAGGTTCGGAACGCCAAATTGTCTGAATTACCAGTACCGCATATACCGCCTTGACTCCGCCATTTTTTTAAGCTCCTTCCTCTTGCGCACAATGGCGGATTCCTTGAATACATATTCCTTTTTCGGAGGTATTGCCTTAAATTCTGTTTTTGCCCTATCCAAGTCGGCGGCGATTTTTCCAGGATGCTCAAAATCCATTGGCAGACGAATCATATCCGCTGTTTTATAAGAGGTTTCCGCCTCATTATACCACCATTTGTCAAAGGTGGGGAATCCGTCGTTTATATGATAGCTTAAGGAATTGCTTTCGCCCTCGTAGATCCTTATTTCCCCTGTTAAAATCAAGTGCTTTTTCTTTTCGTCCAAAAAGGCTTTTTCATAGGTTTTAAAGGGAATTACACAAATCATTCTAAGGGTTGTTTTCTTTCCGAAAAGTCGGTAGCTTCCCTTATACTTGCTGAAAACCGCAGCTTTTTGGGTTATTTCAAAGTATGTATATTTGCGGCTGACTCTTACATATCTGTCGCATACGGCACAGCAAAGCCAGCACAGCAGCATTCCCGCCAAAACGCTGCCGCCGACAGCCAAGGCGTAGGGAAGGATAAAATCAAGGCGGTTCGCCCGTTTAAGGTTAAACATAACCGCCCATATTATCAGCAGTGAAAATTCCGCAATAGGCGTAATAATAAGAGCAATAGCCTCGTTGCGCCTTTTGAGGTATTTTTTTGTATAGGAGTGGTAATAACTGTTCATATTTTCACCTTTATGCTAAAAGATTTTATATTAGGGCTTGTTTGAAAATAGAGGGAATGTAGTGAGGTTTCCGTCCCAAAATGGTTGGATTCAAGGAAAAAAACGCAGTCAAACCGACGTTTGACGAGGCTTTTTGACGCAGAAGATAACCGTTTTGGGGTGAAAAGACGGCGTTCCCGATTTTTAAAACACGCTCTAATTCTCGACTAAAAATAAACAATCTTTGCGGTCTGATTTTCGCAAATCTTTGTCTGTTTTTAGACGAGAATCAGTATTCCTGTGGTTTTCCGCTTTATCCTCGACAAAATTTCGACAATGTGATATTTTACGGACGCCATATGAAAAACGGCAGTATGTTTGCTGCCCTTGAAAAGTTCAAAAGTCAGGACTTTTGGCAGGGACATAATATCATTTCCTTCAATAATTTTGCGATTGGTGTGAATACCTGATATTTTTTCCAAATCATATACATTTTGGTTTCAAGGCGCGGGTTTAACGGACGAAAGCAAAGGGGACTATCTTCGCCTGTTTTTATCAGATGCTCAAAAGTCAGCATACAGCCAAGTCCTTCTTGTACAAATACACCGCCGTTATAGCAAAGATTAAATGTGCCGCTCAGATTTAGCTGATCGGTTTTTTCTCCGCACCACCTTGAAATATCAAATTTCATTCCCTGCTCGGAGCAGATCAGATCAAGACCGATCAAATCCTCAAAAGATATTTCTTTCTTTTCCGACAGGGGATGATCTTTCCTTATTACAAGCCCCCAAATATCGGTTCCGGGAATTTCAATATAATTGTATCGTTCCAAATTCGGCGGCTCTGCAATCACGGCAAAGTCAATCAGTCCCCGATCCAAGCGTTCTGCTACTTGTTCGGTGTTACCGCTGGTAATGTGATAGCGAAACAGCGGATATTTTTTTTTGAAATTCTTAATTGCTTGTGCAAGATATTTGATGAGGTATGATTCCGCACAGCCGATGTGTACCTCGCCTCCGGTAATGTTATCAAGCTCCCGAAATTCCTCCGTTGTTTTATCTACCATTGCAAGGATATCCTCCGCCCGCTTTCGCAGAAGCATTCCCTCGTCCGTCAGACTTACGCTGGTGCTGCCCCTGCGAAACAGCTTTTTGCCGAGTTCAGCCTCTAAATCCTTCATTTGTTTTGACAATGTCGGCTGAGAAACGTGAAGCGCCTCGGCCGCATGGGACATATTATTTTCTCTTGCAATTTCTAAAAAATAACGCAGCACACGAATTTCCATAGACTTCTCCTTCTTTATGCTATCCGTATACAGTATAGCACGGCTTGTTATTCCTGTCAAGAATATCACGATATGAATTATAAGTATTGGAAATATTGAAAAATATCCGTATAATAGAAGGTACGGGAGGTGCAGAGAATGGCAGAGGCATCAGACGCAATGGGAATGCTGCTACAAAATCTGATAGACGCAGGTTGCAGCAAAGAATTAACCCAAACCTGCATGGAACTTGCAAAGACAGATCAATGGAATCGAATTTTGTCCCTGCTTGCGGGGCAAAGAATCAATCTGCCGAACTCGGTGCATGACGGACAAAAGCAGATTGACTGTTTGGATTTTTTGGTTTACAGCATAAAAAAATATATTTAGGAGGAATGACGCAATGGAAGAAAAATTGCATTTAGTACAGGAATGGGATAAGACCTTCCCGAAAAGCGAAAAAGCAAATCACAGCAAGGTTACTTTCCACAATCGCTACGGAATCACATTGGCGGCAGATATGTATATGCCGAAGAACGCAGAGGGTAAATTGTCCGCTATCGCCGTATGCGGTCCCTTTGGTGCAGTCAAGGAGCAGGCAGCGGGCTTGTATGCCCAGACAATGGCAGAGAGAGGCTTTTTGACCATTGCCTTCGATCCGTCCTTCACGGGGGAGAGCGGCGGCGCACCTCGTTATATGGCTTCTCCCGACATCAACACGGAGGATTTTATGGCGGCGGTGGATTTTCTTTTATTACAGGATATTGTTGATCCGGAGAAAATCGGTATTATCGGTATCTGCGGCTGGGGCGGCATGGCAATCAATGCGGCGGCGCTTGATACACGCATTAAAGCGACCGTTGCATCTACCATGTACGATATGAGCCGTGTCAATGCTAACGGATATTTTGACAGCGAAAACAGTGAGGAAGCCCGATATCGGAAACGCAGGTCAATGAATGCGCAGCGGCTTGAAGATTACAAAAGCGGCACATATGCTCTCGGCGGCGGTGTTGCCGATCCTATGCCGGAAGACGCACCGTGGTATTTTCAGGACTATCACGCTTACTATAAAACGGAGCGCGGCTATCATCCCCGTTCTCTGAACTCAAACGGCGGTTGGAATGTGATCGGCTGTCAGTCCTTTATGAATATGCCGATTCTTTATTACAGCAATGAAATCCGCAGTGCGGTAATGGTACTTCATGGGGACAAGGCGCATTCCTGTTATTTTGGCAAGGACGCATATTCCGCTATGATCAATGGGAACAAATATCAGGACAATAAGGAACTCCTGCTTATTCCGGGTGCAAGCCATACGGATTTGTACGATCGGACAGATATTATCCCCTTTGACAAGCTTGAAGAATTCTTTAATAAGAATCTAAAATAAGAACAAGTTCTAATTTCGTTATGATAGGTCTCAGCGTATAGGGCAGCGTCCTATCTGTCAACAGAAATGAGAGGTGACTCAATATGCGTATTCTTGTGTTATACTAATTCTCGGCTAAAAATCAAGTAAATGAGCAACTAACCTCGCAAAATAAAGCATTTCCCCGCATTTCTTGAGGATTGCACCCCTATTTACTACTTATTTACTACCGGGGAATGAGCCTTGATACGGTAAAAAACCAAGAAATGCAAGGTTACAGTTTTGACGGGACTTCCCCATAACGGTATAATGAAACCAAGAAAGGACGGTGGACGGTATCGGGGAGATTTCCTTGATTATCTCGGACCGGAAGATATGGGAGTGTTCACGGCTCACGGTTCGGAAAACGGCCCGGTGACTAAATTAGATGAATTAAAAAATTTCGATCTGTCCTTGAGCTGACGGATCAAAAGGGAGAACAGCACCATGAATTTTCGGATAGGGCGTATATGCGTTTGCGAAACGGGATATTGGCAGCTATTTACTGCTTCAAAATCAATTTTCATTTTTTGATTATAAAGCACCCGTCTTGCTGTTTCTTTTGGATTATATAGCGATAATGGGATTATTTACAGCAGTGGGACATTATACTTGCAGTGCGATCAGAAAATGCAATGGTGCAAAAAAACAGAGAGAACGGAAAGGAAGGTCATTATGAACCGAAAGATTATTTTCAAAGCGGAAACATTCATTTTGGTTATGGCTATAGCTATTGCTATATCTGTGATGACCGGCTGCGGTATGAAAAATACACAATCAACGGAAACAAACACTAAAACAAAATCAGAATCAAACAGTATTTCCTCATCTGATTTGTTGACAACAAATTCTACACAACCCTCACAGATACAATCGCTTCCTTATGACGGAAATTACCCGCAGCATGAAGCTTACGGGAAAGGAATCGGCGCCGTGCCGGGGCGTGTGGTGTGGTCGCACAATCCCGATTCGGTAGAATGGGACGGCAGCGGTTATTGGTGGGAAACAAGCCATTTTGACGAAGCGGTTATTTTGCAAATGGTGAATGACGGTATCGCTTCTCTCGGAGGCAGGGATACTGCGAAAGACGGATGGGACGCATTGTTTTCGGCAAATAACAATGCCCGCAATCAAAGCGGCGGTTATGTGACAGGCGAAAAAATCGCAATCAAAGCAAACATCAACGGCTCGGCGGTATTTGACGATGATACTTCCGGCAAAACGCAGATGAGCTATACCAATCCCGTGCTTTTGAAAGCGCTGCTTACCTCTCTTGTAAAAGAGGGCGGCGTGAATCCGTCCGACATTACCGTTTACGATGTATCCCGTCTTTTTCCCGATTATATGGTTGAAATGTGTACTGACGGAGAGTTAAAGGGCGTCCGGTTTGTGGGTCGGAGCAACGGTGTGGCAGATGAAAACGCACCGATCAACTGGTCGCAAAAGTTCAGCGGTAAAGTAAACTTTCTGCCCACCTGTGTGACCGAGGCAGCTTATGTGATCAATCTTGCCAATCTGAAAGGACACAGCTACGGCATTACACTATGCGGCAAAAATCACTTCGGCTCTTTTATCAACGGAAATACCATGCGTCCGCCGGAAGGGGCGAATCTGCACCGGTGGCTGACAAAATCGGAAATGGGCATTTACAGTCCGCTGGTAGATTTGACGGCAAATGCCGATCTCGGCGGTAAAACTGTTTTGTATATGCTGGACGCTTTAATTTGTGCGCCAAGCGAGGGTGCTTCTATTACCGCTGAAAATTCCAAGTGGCAGCAGGCGCCGTTTAACGGAGATTACACTTCAAGCATTTTTGTATCACAAGACCCGGTGGCGATTGATTCCGTCGGAGCAGATTTTCTCAATAATGAACCGACTGTAACACTCAATAATCGTTCGGCGGCAGACATCACCAACGAAAATTATCTGCATGAAGCGGGACTTGTGGGAAATGCACCGTCAGGAACAATTTACACAGACGGCAACGGCCATATTGTTACCAACCTCGGCGTGCATGAGCATTGGAATAATTCCGAACAAAAGCTATACTCAAGAAATCTCGAAAAAGAGGAAGGCATAGAAATTGTGCAGCTCTGCGGATAGCTATGAATAAAATTGATGAAGTAATCGGCAGGAAGGAGAAAAAGTATAAAAATAAGATTGATTGAAATCTTTCTGTATTTCTCTCTTCCGCTTTGCGGTTATATTGTTAATATCAACCGCAATGTTGAATCAGGCGGTGCGGAAGAATCGCAAAGCTTTTTGCAATGAATACCTATATGACTTTTACTGTCTACAGAGTGAATCCGGAAACAGCTTTAGCAGAAGCAAAAGACATAATTAGCGCATTGGGACAGCTTTGGTCTGTAACGGATGAACACAGCGAAATTTATGCCGTCAACCACATGCAGAGGGGCAGCCGGCTACGGTTGAAAGACTGAGAATTGTTTTGAGAAGTGTTGACGTAAACGGAAGTGGAATCAAGGGCAATAAACGAAGTATCAATAATTCCTGATTTTGAAGTTACTGCTCATTTTATTTGGTTCATATCATTTTAACACATACAATGTCTGACCAAAAAATTATTGTTTTTTACTTGACAAATCAGGAAAAACAGTCTATAATGTATACTGTTAATTGCCGCTGTGGTGGAATAGGCAGACACAAGGGACTTAAAATCCCTCGGTAGAAATACCGTACCGGTTCAAGTCCGGTCAGCGGCACCAGCCCGCAAGGCGGGCAGCTAATACGCTCTCAAATTCACGAGAGCGTATTTTTATGCTTGTTATTCCAAAAATCTTTTTGGCCACGACATCACAGCAGCGTGACGCTACACCCAATAAGCTCCCAATATCACGGGAGCTTTATTTTATGCTTTCTTTCCCGAAAATCTTTTTTTGGTCACGACAACACAGGCAAACCTCTAATTTTGCCGTCGAAAAATCGGACGAAAAGCTATAAATTGGTTGACATGTTTTGATTTTTGTGTTATAATTCCCCTAAATCAAAATAATAAATAAAAATTAGGGGATGGTAAGATGGATAAACGCTTAATCGGAAAATGGTATAAAGAGGACTTGGGCGAAACCATAAATATTTTTGATGAGACGCCGCTTCATATGAAAATGTCATTTTCCTCAAGCGGGTATTATAATTTTGAGCCTAACTGCGTTTACGAAAAAGACGGATATTTCTGCTACGAGATTAACGATGAATACTATCGTATGGTGTATCATATTAAATATGTGAGCGGAGAACTTGAAGGCTTTTATGTTCAGCACGGAAAAACAACGCCTGTTAGGTTTGTGAAGCTTGACGATGTTCCCGAAGACGCACCGTATAAATATGTTCCGGCTGAAGCATCTGTTCCCAATACGGATAAAACAAGGATTGAGATTCTAAAACAGCACACAGAGTATGACAGAAGCAAAGAATGCGGCTGCGGCAATGAATTTGTATTAGGTGGAGATGTTCCCAAAATACTTAAAAAATATAATTATTCCGAATACATAAGCGATTTAGATAATACCAAAGACGAAATTGTTTTTAAGCTCCTTGATTTTGTATGCGACCATTTTGGTCATAACGGTTCCGGCGGGTTAGGTGACGGAAGGAAAATAACCGATCTAATCAAATTCTGCGAAAAAAACGACAACAAATCCAATTGCCGAGGGCTGTCGGTTCTTTTAGCTTCACTTCTTCGTTTGAATGGAATTAAGGCGCAGCACGTTACTTGCTTACCTTATGAAGACCCTTTTGAGGATTGCCATGTGGTAGTAGACTGTCTTTTACCGTCGGGCAGGCGTATTATGCTTGATCCCACTTGGAGGCTGTACCTGAAAGACAAAGAAGGTGAATATGTTTCTCTCCCTCACCTGAGAGAGCTTTTGGCGGCAGATGAGCCGATTTTTGAAAATTCCGCCGCAGATTATAACGGAACGGGCTTTGATAAAGAGTATTACAGGAACTATATGATAAAAAATACTTTTCGCTTCGCTCGTTGTACCTTAAACAAGGATGGCGTTGACGGACGGACGAAGAACTCAAGGTATATAGAGTTGATTCCCAAAGACTATCCGACTGAAAATTTCTGCGAGAATATAAAAGCGGATTTTGTTTATAACGATACTGAGTTTTGGAAAATGTAAGGAATCGCTTACTTATGAGAATTTATTTAAGCTTATCGGGTTGCGCAGCAAAACAGTGTTTGACCTTTTGCCCCCATGTGTTTTCGTATCAAACTCAGCAGTACTTGCCAACGGCGTAGCTCCGCTTCCGATAAGCTTAACCTCTTGACTGACCGCCGTTTTGGGCGGCAGACCGCCAATTTTATTATACAAGACCTTAAAAAATTTTTAAAAAAGCTATTGACAACCCCCAAACAATATGATATACTAAGTATACCTCAATTAAGGGGTTTATTTTTTTGCGTGAAAAATAAGCTCCGTGCGGAAATAAGGTTTTCCGCCGATTTACAATGAGGGAGGCTAAGTTCGACCGTATCGAACAATTTAATAGGAGGTGCCGAAATGAGAGTAAAAATCACTTTGGCTTGCACAGAATGCAAGCAGCGCAATTATGCCACCAAGAAAAACAAAAAGAATGACCCTGACAGAATTGAAATGAACAAGTACTGCAAATTCTGCCGTAAGCACACTCTCCACAAAGAAACCAAGTAAGGAGTATAAGGAGGATTATGCGTAATGGCAAACGAGCCTGAAAAGAAAGCCCGGAAGGATGCAGTAAAGGCGCAGAAAGAGGCCGACAGAGCGAAAAAGGAAAGACAGTACGCCGCTATGAAGGCTGCTTCCGCTAAAAAGCCCAAGAAATCGCCCGTTAAGTATTTCAAGGAAGTTAAAGCAGAATTTAAGAAAGTTTCATGGCCCAGCAAAAAGCAAGTATTTAACAACACTGTAGTTGTTCTTGTGTCTATAGTCGTTTCCGGCGTAGGCGTTTGGTTGCTTGACCTTTTGTTTACACAGGCGTGGAGCTGGCTGCTTAAAATGTAATTAAAGGGGATAACCGATGTCAGAAGCTAAATGGTATATTTTACACACTTTTTCCGGTTATGAAAAAAAGGTTGCCGACAATATCAAAAAGGTTGTTGAAAACAGAAATCTTCAGCACCTTATTGAAGAAGTGATGGTTCCCACAGAAACCGTTACCGAAAATCACGACGGCAAGGTTAAATCTTATGAAAGCAAGATTTATCCCAGCTATGTTTATGTGAAAATGGTCATGACCGATGAATCGTGGTATATCTGCCGCAACACAAGAGGCTGCACAGGCTTTGTGGGACCGGGATCAAAGCCCATTCCTCTCACAGACGAGGAAGTGGCTAACTTGGGAGTAGCTCCCAAGCCTACAGAGGTTACATTTAAGGCAGGCGACCTGATAAGCATTATTTCAGGAAATCTGAAGGGCTTTGAGGGTACTGTCAAAGAGGTGGACGAGGCATCGGGCACTGCCGTTGTCACAGTTTCAATGTTCGGCAGAGAGACACCTACCACTCTTGACCTGTCACTTATTCAAAAAATCAGTTAAAAGTTCTTTAAGTTTTTGGAGGTAAAATTAAAATGGCTCAGAAAGTAGTCGGATTCGTAAAATTACAAATTCCCGCAGGCAAAGCGACGCCCGCTCCCCCTGTCGGTCCCGCACTCGGTCAGCACGGCGTAAACATCGCCGCTTTCACCAAGGAATTTAACGAGCGCACAAAGGCGGATATGGGACTTATTATCCCTGTAGTTATTACAGTATATGCAGACAGAAGTTTTTCATTTATTACCAAAACTCCCCCTGCGGCAGTTTTGATCAAAAAAGCTTGCGGCATTGAAACCGCATCGGGTACACCTAACAAGACTAAGGTAGCTAAGATTACCAAGGCGCAGGTTCAGCAGATTGCCGAGCAGAAGATGAGAGATCTTAACGCAGGTTCTACCGAAGCCGCTATGTCTATGATCGCAGGCACTTGCCGTTCTATGGGCATTGAGGTTGTTGACTGACAGTGGTGTGATTCCATAAGCATAAATTAAATTCATAAACAATTTTGACAGTGGGAGGTTCTTAGAACCGATTGACCACTAAGGAGGATATAATAAATGAAACACGGTAAAAAATACAGAGAAAGCGTAAAGCTTATTGAAACAGGCAAGTCCTACGAAGCCATCGACGCACTCGGCTTGGTATGCCAAACCGCAAAGGCTAAGTTTGACGAAACCGTAGAAATTCATATCAGATTGGGCGTTGACTCCCGCCACGCCGATCAGCAGGTAAGAGGCGCAGTCGTACTGCCCAACGGAACAGGTAAGACTGTAAGAACGCTTGTTTTTGCCAAGGGCGATAAAATTAAGGACGCACAGGACGCAGGCTCCGATTATGTTGCCGATGACGATACCGTTAAGAAGATTCAGGACGGCTGGATGGACTTTGACGTAGTTATTGCAACTCCTGATATGATGGGCGTTGTGGGACGTTTGGGTAAGGTTCTCGGTCCTCGCGGCTTAATGCCTAACCCTAAGGCGGGTACTGTTACTCCCGATGTTGCCAAGGCTGTTCAGGAAGCTAAGGCAGGTAAGATCGAGTACCGTCTTGACAAGGCTAATATTATTCACTGCCCTATCGGAAAAGCTTCCTTCGGCGGCGAAAAGCTGGAGCAGAACCTTGACGCTCTTATGACCGCAGTTGTTAAGGCTAAGCCTGCCGCTGCAAAGGGCACGTATATTAGATCCTGCACGGTTTCTTCCACCATGGGTCCCGGTGTTAAGGTTAATACCGTTAAGTATGGAGCTTAATTGAAGCTGTCACATAAATAAAATATATGGAAATTGCCTTTGTCCATTGACAGGGGCAATTTTTTAATTTCGCTTTAAGAACCTTTTTAGAAATTCGTATATTATGTATATTTTTTTAATTACCTGTTGACAAATTTTGTAAAATATGTTATAATACGAACAGTAAAGCTTTATTGTATAATACTATGGCAAAGACGTAATTACGTTTGGTTTTGTATAAATATTTATTAATCAGGTGCAGCCCACTATCCGTATCATCAATTTGTAACTATGGCAAGTCCATATCAATCAATTTCATAAGGAGGAAATAAAATGAAAAAAGTTAACAAGATTTTGTTAGGCTTAGGTGCTTTTGCCATTGGCTTTTGTTCGGTTGCGGTTTTGGGCAGCAAGGTCTTTGTCGAAGCAAGCGATTCGACAAAGCTCGATAATGACAGTTCATTTGTAAACTCCTTTGTTAAGCCGGACTACCTCACAAACAAAAACGGGCAGACTTACGGAAATATAGCTCATGTTATGGTTGAAGACTATCCCGATTTAATAGGTGTTGTTGCCACTAACGGAAAAGAGGGATATGTGTATAAGGAGGATTTTGTTGATGAATATATATACCGCAATCCCCCGAAGAAGCAGTAGAATATATGAAGGTTCTTGAAGAGCTTAACAATCAGGGCATTTATTTTAGGATTATTCCCGTTTATGAATCCGACGGAGAGACAGTTATAGGGGAATTTGAACTTTGTTTGGATGTTGGGTACACTTTCGATTCTGATGTAAGCGAAGAGGAAATCATGAAAGTTGTCGCTGAAAGGGAAAAGCTCTATGAAGAATCACGGTCTAAGGGCAAATATTTGAAAGAAGATTTGAAAACCGTAATGACGAAAGCATTGAAAAACAGATAAAATTTAGGTTTTCCCAAGATCAAAACCAAAGGCTTGGAAATCTCATAGCATCGGCAAAAAGCAGCCTTGTATAAGGAGGTGTTTCGAAATGAAGAAAAGTGTAAAGATAACTGTTTCCGTAATTGCCATCATTATTGCTCTTATTGTGTCGGTTCTTGCAGTATCCGCTTTTGCCTTTAAGGACAAAATTGATCTTTCAGATAAAATAATTATAGGTAAAACCGTTTTGTTCACTCACCGCACCGAAAAGGGAGAAAAGCTTGAGATCCCCATTAGTTGGACTTCGGTAAAAATTTCCGAGGATACCTATCTTGTCGATATTATTTTTAATGAGGATCAAAACAGTACCAATTACAGCGTCAAAAACGCAAGGATTGTCACTGATATAAACAGTGATGTGAACATTCTTTCCGCTTTTTACAGTGCCGAGGGTTCAAGCTATACCATTCCCAATGTGGGCTATAACGATACACAGAGGGTGGAGTGCTTTTCCCATAAGGGATATGTGCATTTGAGAATGCTGCTGTCGGGTTTCGAGGCGAAGAATTTAAGCTTTGAAGTTGAATACGATATAATGGGGGAGGGGGTTTACTCCTTTAATAAATTTCATCAGACGTGGGAGGATTTGGATCTTGAGTTGGAATGAGATTTCTTAAACGTGAATGTGGCTGTAAAATAATTTGGTTTTGTCGGATATTTCAAAATAAAAAGCAGCAGCTTTTATGTTGCGCTTAAAAAATCAAACCTCCACTGCGGTGGAGGTTGCTTATTTTGTCCCTTTTGGGATCTGTTTCATATGGTCTTGCTTCCAAAATCGTAAAAAAGCGGGTTTTGCGGTTTGATGCTCTAACTTTAATTTTCAAAATTACAAGTCTGTTTTGCCATCGTTATAAGTTTTTTAGACTTTTGGTTATTTTGGGAAAATTTAAATTAAAAAGCTATTGACAACCAATATAAAATATGCTAAAATATTATTGCTGTTCTAAAGACAGCAGGTCGCTTAAATGCGCTAACGGTTTATACCGCCTGCCGAGGAATGGGAAGTAATATTGAATTTACCGTCCTTTTCCTTATATTATAATGAGGAAAAGGACTTTTTATTTTCCCCGTTTAGTACAGCAATACTAAAACAGGAGGTTAATTATGCCAAGTGCAAAGGTGTTGGAAACAAAACAGCAATATGTAAACGAGCTTGCCGACAAGCTTAAAAATTCCGCTTGCGGAGTAATCGTCGATTACAAGGGAATCAATGTTGCTGATGATACCCGGTTGAGAAAAAGCCTTCGTGAAGCAGGAATAGATTATTTCGTTGTAAAGAATACTCTGCTTAAGAGAGCTGCCGAAGCTGCGGGTATCGAAGGATTGGACGAACATCTTGAGGGAACTACCGCTATAGCTCTTTCCAAGGAAGACATTATCATTGCTCCCAAGCTGCTTTACAAGCAGGTTGAGGCTTCCAAAGGTGCTTATTCCATTAAGGTAGGTTTCATTGAGGGTAAGGCAATTACCGCAGAAGAGGTAACCGAGTATGCTAAGCTGCCCGACAAGGACACACTTATCGCAAAGTTCCTTTTCGTTCTCCAGTCTCCTATTCAGAAGCTTGCTATCGCCGCAAGCGAAATTGCAAAGAAAAAAGAAGCAGAAGAAACAGTCGCTTAATTTATTTGGCGGCATAACAAAAAATTTAATTACGGAGGAACATAAAAATGGCTTCAGAGAAAATTTTATCATTAGTTGAAGAAGTAAAGACTCTTTCAGTTTTAGAGCTTAACGATCTTGTTAAGGCTCTTGAAGAGGAATTTGGCGTATCGGCAGCTGCTATGGCTGTTGCTGCTCCCGCAGGCGGTGCTGCCGCTGCTGTTGAAGAGAAGACCGAGTTTGATGTAGTTCTCGAGAGCTTCGGCGATGCTAAGATGAATGTTATCAAGGCAGTTAAGGACATTTGCGGACTTGGACTTAAGGAAGCTAAGGAGCTTGTTGAGTCTGCTCCTAAGGCTCTTAAGGAAGGCGTTGCTAAGGCTGAGGCTGAGGAAATCAAGAAGAAGCTTGAAGAAGCAGGCGCTAAGGTTGAGCTTAAGTAAGTTAATAGCTTGCACGTATAAAAAGCAGTGTTTCGACACTGCTTTTTTGTATATACAAATTTAAATGTCAGCAGAAACGTAATAATTCAAATCCGTCGGCGAAGTCGTCACCTCCACCGTCAACTGTCAACTGTAAATTTTTTCCATATGCAAGGCGGAGGACGAAGGCTTGCCGGCGCAAGTCGAGGACAACAACGAAGCGTATGGGAAAAAGGGCAAGCAGATATTTTATTTTTGAGTGGGACGGCACACTAGTTAGCTGTTTAACTTGAAAAAATAATATTCTAACTTACGTCACCGATTTACCATATTAAAATTTTAAAGCAATCTGCTATTGACAAAACTCTGTAATAATAGTATAATTATTTACTAAGCAATGTAAAAAAATAAAAACGAGGTGATGCAGTGGCAACGGAAAGAATGACAGTAGCTGCCGCAATGGTAAAAGCCCTCGAGCAAGAGGGAATTAAACACATTTTCGGCTATCCCGGCGCGGCAATATGCCCTTTTTTTGATGAACTGATAAAATCCGATATACAGAATATTCTTGTAAGGCATGAGGCGAACAGCGGTCACGCAGCCGCAGGCTACGCAAGAATAACGGGAAAGCCCGCAGTATGCGCCGCCACATCAGGACCGGGAGCAACAAACCTTATAACGGCCATAGCTACCGCTCATATGGACAGCGTACCCTTGATTGCCATTACAGGACAGGTTGTAAGTAATCAGATAGGAAGAGACGCTTTTCAGGAGGCAGATATAACGGGGGCGTCCGAACCTTTTGTTAAGCACAGCTTTTTGGTTAAGGACGGGACAACTATTGCAGAGGTTATGAAAAAAGCCTTTTATATTTCCGGAACAGGCCGCCCCGGTCCTGTACTTATAGATGTTCCCATGGATATTCAAAAACAGGAGATTGATTTTGAGTACCCCGACACAGTGGAAATCCGCTCCTACAAGCCAAGCTTTCTCGGCAACAAGCTTCAAATCAAAAAAGCTGCCGAAGCGCTGAAAAACAGCAGTAAGCCCCTTATTTGCGCAGGCGGCGGAATTTTTACGGTTAATGCCAGCGGTGAGCTTTTGCAGCTTTCCGAAATGTGCGATATTCCCGTTATCTCCACTATGATGGGTATTGGCGCAATTCCCACAGAGCATAAAAATTATTACGGAATGTTGGGAGTTTTCGGTGTGGAAACCGCTAAGTATGCATTAAAGGAATGTGATTTGCTGATTGCCCTTGGCGCAAGAATGAGCGACCGCTCCGTTACGTCACTTTCGCCTTTTCATGAAACCGTGGTAATCCATATAGATGTAGACCCTGCCGAAATAGGCAAAAACTCTCCTGTAAATATCCCTATCGTCGGCGATGTTAAAAAGGTTTTGGAGCAGCTTTTGACCGAGCTTAACGAAATGAAGCACCCACGGTGGCAGGATATGCTTTATACTCATAAATCGGAGCGTGTAAAAAGAAATACCGATAATGAAAAATCGGCTGAGCTTGTAAGCCCCAAATATTTTGTAAAAACCTTATGCAAATACCTTCCCGACAAATGCGCAGTTTGCTCCGACGTAGGCTCAAACCAGATTTGGGCTGCAAATAATGTTGTATTAAGCGGTCAGGGAAGATTTATAACCTCCGGCGGAATGGGAACGATGGGTTATGCCTATCCCGCCGCAGTGGGAATTAAAACCGCCGAGCCTGACAGAGAGGTTGTGGCTTTAAGCGGCGACGGAAGCTTTCAGATGTCGTTTATGGAGCTGGCAACAGCGGTACAGCATGGAATAAATGTTAAAGGCGTTGTATTTGTCAACAACTATCTCGGAATGGTCAGAGAATATCAGGACAAAAATTTTGAAGGCAGAAGAACCATGGTAGATCTAAGCGGAAGCCCCGATTTCTTAAAGATAGCGGAAGCATACGGAATAAAGGGAGAAACCGTTTCGGGCAATGACCGGGTGGAATGCGCCGTAAAGAAAATGATAGAAGCAAATGAACCCTATTTATTGCAGGTAATGGTGGACAGAACGGAAAGATCCCTTATTGAATAAGGCGGGAAAGGAAAAACTATGAAACACACTATTTCAATTTTAGTTGAAAATAATGCGGGCGTGTTGGCAAGAATTTCCGGACTTTTTGCCCGCCGCGGATTTAATATTTACAGCTTGGCAGTGGGTGTTACCGATAACGAGAAGGTTTCACGCATAACCATTGTTGCAGACGGAGACGACTATACTCTTGAACAGATAGAAAAACAGTTAAATAAGCTTATTGATGTTATCAAGGTTCGTACAGTCAAGCCCGACGAGCTTTTGCAAAGAGAATTGGTGCTTGTTAAGGTAAGCTGTACAGCTGCCCAGAGACATGAGCTTATTTCTATTGCCAAGATTACTCAGGCAAAAATTTCGGATATTTCCATTGATTCTATGACATTGGAGCTGTCCGACTGTGAGTCAAGGCTTGAAAACTTTCAGGAGCTTTTGCGCCCTTACGGCATAAAGGAAGTTGTCCGCACGGGGACTATTGCCATTCAAAAGGGAACTGCCGCATTGCGGGCATAAATAAACTATAAAATCGAGAGCGCTGCTCTCATAAAAAAGAAGGAGAAAACTATTATGGCAAAGCTTTATCATCAGGAAGACTGTAATCTGTCTCTTTTAGACGGAAAAAAAGTAGCTATTATCGGCTACGGCAGCCAGGGACATGCACACGCCCTTAACCTTAAGGACAGCGGCGTTGATGTAATTATCGGTCTTTATCAAGGCAGCAAGTCTTGGGCAAAGGCAGAAAAGGCAGGATTTACCGTTATGACTGCCGCAGACGCTGCAAAGGCTGCCGATATTATTATGATACTTATTAACGACGAGCGTCAGGCGGATATGTATAAGGAGAGCATCGAACCAAACCTTACGGCAGGAAAGGCTATTGCATTTGCACATGGCTTCAACATTCACTTCGGTCAGATCAAGCCTCCCGCAGATGTTGATGTAATTATGATTGCGCCTAAGGGACCGGGACACACTGTTCGTTCCGAATACACCATCGGCAGAGGCGTTCCGTGTCTTGTAGCCGTACAGCAGGACGCAACAGGAAGAGCAATGGATATCGCCCTTGCTTATGCGGCGGGAATCGGCGGTTCGAGAGCAGGCGTGCTTGAAACTACCTTTAAGATGGAAACCGAAACCGACCTGTTCGGCGAGCAGTGCGTACTTTGCGGCGGAGTTACCGCTTTGATGAAGGCGGGCTTTGAAACACTTGTTGAAGCAGGCTACGATCCTCAGAACGCTTACTTTGAGTGCATTCACGAAATGAAGCTTATTGTTGACCTTATTTATAAGGGCGGATTCGGTATGATGAGATACTCGATTTCCGACACAGCCGAGTTCGGAGATTATGAGATCGGCAAAAGACTTATTACCGAAGATACAAAGAAGGAAATGAAGAAGGTTCTGGGAGAAATTCAGGACGGCACTTTTGCCCGCAACTGGATTATGGAGAACAAGATGGGACGCTCTCATTTCAACGCTTGCAGAAGAATGGAAAGCGAGCATCAGCTGGAGCAGGTAGGCGCAGAAATTCGCAAGCTTTACGCTTGGAATGAAGACGGTGAGAAGTCTATTGACGAAATTGCTGACGCTAAGTTTGGCAACTGATTTCAGATAACAATAAATACCTCTGACTTTAGATAATCATAAGAAGTTAATCCCCGGAGCGATTATTGATAATTGCTTCGGGGATTATTGTTAATATTCGATTATTCACATAAATCAGAATTTAATATAACGACACATATGTTATACATTAACAACTCAAAAGTGATTAATTAAATTTCTTTAATATCCAATCAATAATCTCAATCATTGTATTTCCTCTGTTTTCTACACTGCCAATCAGTAGTTTTTCAAACCACTCATGACATGGAATGAGTTTTAATTTTGAATATCTGCGATATAAACAGCTTGATGGAGGAATTGGCATTTTGTTGACTGCCCAAATTCCCTCTAACACTTTCCATGTATTTGTTGTGACAAGATAGGAAATTAGTAAAACATCTTGTTTTGAAAATGCAGATTCCAGCTTCAACTTTGTGCTTTTCAGCCAATAGCAAATATCAGATTGCTCCTTTTTTGAAACACAATAATGCTCCAGTATGTTTTCAGCATATATGATGATTTCCTGTGCCTTTCCATTATCGTATTCAATCTTCGCATCAAGATACTTATATATCTCCATTGGCTTGGTCTGCAAATTGCCAATAGCCTTATCAAAAGTTGTATAATGTATTTCAACTAAAACGCCGTCAATCAACTGTGATACAAAGTCATTTCTTTTTCCAAGTACGATAATGTCCAAATCAGATAAATCGGTTGCTGTACCATATGCAACGGAACCATTTAACAATACAGCATCAATGGAAGTATCTTTTTTAAACTCTAAAATTAGATTATGAAATATTTCTAATTGTTTACGCATAGTTCCACCTTTTCTATTCCCATGTACACACTCTGTTTTATAAATTCCGATTTATTTTCTAAAATTATATACCAAGAGGAGTTATATGTCAATAGAAAAGCCATAGCACCTTTGACTGAAAATCATAAGTTCTATGGCGAAAATTTCTTTATAAGCGCCTGTCTTTTGCCCTGTAAATTTTTGTTTTGCTTGAAATAGTTTCCATTGTGTGCTATAATTAAACTAAACTTTCTTAGGGAGAATATATGGGAACTTCAGCTTATGATATAAGCGAAGCATAAAATTAAGGAGGTATTTTTATGAACGAAATCATTGAAAACATTCTGACAAGAAGAAGCGTAAGAGGCTTTACCGACCAACCTGTTTCCCGTGAGGATCTGGAGCTGATAATAAAGGCAGGACTGTATGCTCCCAGCGCAAGAAATCTTCAGACTTGGAAATTTACCGCTTTGACGAAAAGAAACGATATAGACGCCTTGGCTAAGGCAATCGAAAAGGTGCTTGACCGCAGCGGATATGATATGTACAGACCTACGGCAGTCATTATTCCGTCCAACGAAAGCGATTCTCCCTATGGAAAAGAGGATAACGCCTGCGCTCTTGAAAACATTTTCCTTGCCGCTCACTCATTGGGGATTGGCTCGGTATGGATCAACCAGCTTCAAGGTATCTGCGACAAACCCGAAATAAGAACCTTGCTCAATTCATGGGGTATTCCCGACAATCACACGGTTTACGGAATTGCAG
This sequence comes from uncultured Clostridia bacterium, assembly GCA_947427325.1. GTDB lineage: Bacteria > Bacillota > Clostridia > Oscillospirales > Ruminococcaceae > Ruminiclostridium_E. Next base: position 22,569 of record CANEHP010000010.1, read on the forward strand.
CGATAGGCTACCCTGCCGATGACGCAGTTCGTGAGCCTAACAAGATCGGAGAATATAAAATTATCTGACCTTTGGAGGACAAAAACATTATGGGACTTGATATTTACGCAGGCACTTATGTAAGATATTACACAAGAAACTGGAAAACCGTAAATCAACAGTTTTGTGAAAAAAACGGATTTGAGTATCGTCAGATAAGAACCGATGATACACCGCCCCCTCCTGTTGAAACGGTTATGCCCTCTGTAAAGGATTGGGTGGAAAATGTTATACAGGTGCTTCACAATTCAGGTGTGCCCTCCGCTGAGATTTGGGAGGAAAACAACGAAAAACCCTACTATACCGCAAAACCCGATTGGGACGCTCTTGACGCACTCTTGCTTTATGCTGCCTCAAAAATTCTGGACAAAAGCTTTCCTGAGGATTTTTCGAAAAATATGGATATATACGAGCATCCTTTAATGAAGGAAATCGGCAAATGCGAGAGGGTGAACGGCTGGTCATTATTCAAGGGCGTGTGTCATTGGATTCCCATAAATGACAGCATTATGTTTAACTTTCCGCTGGCTAACGGAGTAAACGCCGATATAGCAGCAACGCTGTTGTTGAAATATGAGCTTATGAAAATCAACGAATTAGGCTGGAATGCCGACAGGGAAACAATTTTAAGCTGGTCGGAAACCGAGGGATATCCAAATGACGCTGCAATTAAAGACGGAAAAATTGAGTGTGTGAAAAGCCATGAAGTTTATGATACCGAATCCTTGGCGAAATTCGCCTTTTCGATTTTGTGGGAAGCGGTTGAGTTTTCCGAAAAGGAAAGAGTGCCGATTGTTTTTGACTTTTAAAAGACAAAAAACATATTTTATGCCGAATGGATTTTCAGCAGCTAACGGCTGAGAGGAGGTTTTGCAGCTGTGAAAACACAATACATTTACAAAAAAATAACTTCCGATGAATTTTCCAAACTGAAACCGCTTTTTCCCGACACGGAGGAAAAATGGCAAAAATACAAGAATCAGCGGCTGAAGCAGTTTGAGGAAAAGGACATAGATGTTTATACGATAGAGCATTGCGGCGAGCTTATAGGCGAGGTAACGGCAATCTACTCCAACCACACCCTGCCCACAGAGACTATTCCGAGTGTTAGAGCGTATTTTTCAGCATTCAGAGTAAGGGAAGAATACCAAAACAGGGGTTTGGGGCAAGGACTTTTGGATTACGCCGTTGACGATCTGAAAAAAAGAGGTTATTCCGAATTTACAATAGGGGTTGAGGCGGATAACGAGATCGCCAAGCATATTTATTTTAAGCTGGGTTTTACCGAGGAAATAGACCATGGTCGCGGTGACGAATATGATCCCTGCGATTATACGCTTTATTTAAAAAGGTGATACAACTTATAATACTGATAGCCGAGGGAGCTTTGCTCTCTCGGCTCAGACTGTAGAAAAAGTTAAAAGTTATAAATTTCGGAGGGAAAAGAGGCTTGGAGAAAAACCGTCAGGGTTTTTCTCCAAATTGAGATCATAGCCTAAAAATCGAGACAGAGCAAGGCTCTGCCTCGATTTTTGTTTTTGGCGGCTTTGCCGCCAAAAACGGCGTCAGCTT